>JAGTQL010000010.1:0-23257 GCA_018396555.1 Candidatus Bathyarchaeota archaeon
ACACCAAACATAAGATAAATAATCAGAAATGCAAGGCTAAAACCTTAAGTTGCCACGTCCTTTTCAATTTCGTAAAAAATTTTATATTGATTGATTTTATCCTTTAAACTAAGGTGATACATTATGAAACTATCTATCCAGGAAAACTTGGTGCCGGGTAAAACTTTAGATGAAAAGGTTCGGAAGGCGGAGGCATACAGTTTTGAAGGCTTAGAGGTTTGGGGAAACGATTTACCGCAACGTTTTAGGGAAGTAAAAGAAACTCTGAGCACATCCAAGATTAAACTTTCAACAGTCTGCAGCGGCTATAGCGGAGACCTACTTGGGCCGGATCGCAAGACAAGGGAGATGGCTATTGAAGGAATAAAGGAGAGGCTTAAGATATGCTCTGAACTTGGAGGTGTCGGCGTGATAACTGTCCCAACATTCGGTGGACCTAAAATATCCGACCTTTATCCGTGGCGTTCTGATATTAAAGAGATTGAAAAGCAGATATTGATTGAGGAATGTAGGATTTTAGGTGAATACGCTGATAATGTTGGGGCATACGTCTTGCTTGAGCCCTTAAACCGCTACGAAACCCACTTTATTAATAGGCTTGAACAAGCTGTTGAAATATGTAGGGCCGCTGGAAGGGAGCATATTAAAGTTATGGCCGACTTCTTTCACATGAATATTGAAGAGGCAAATATAGCGAATAGCATAGAGGATGCTGATGGCTACATTCTTCATGTGCACTTGGCTGACAGCAACCGCTTACTGCCTGGGCATGGCCACACTGACTTCAAATCCGGATTTGAAGCATTAAAAAAGATCGGCTACAGGAACTTTATGGCTCTTGAATGCGGAATACCTGGAGACCCGGATGTTGAGCTACCTAAATGTGTGAATTATCTTAAAAATCTTATCTAAAATGTTTTGAAAGAGGTGGAAACAATTGAATAAGAATAAGATTAATGTGGGCTTTATTGGTTGCGGTGGAATAGCCATTGAACACATGAAGGGTTTAACTAAAAATCCCTACGTGTCTATGGTTGCATTCTGCGACATAAATCTAAACCGTGCGAGAATGGCTGCTGAAAAATTTGGCATCGAAGGAGCTAGATCCTTTAATAAAGTTGAAGAAATGTTTGAGAAAGTTGAAATTGACGCAGCGTACTTTTGCCTTCCGCCATTTGCTCACGGCTCAGAAATGGTGGCAATAGAGCATAACGTGCCATTCTTTGTTGAAAAACCAATAGATCTCTATTTGGATCGCGCTAGGAAAATAGCCTCAGATGTTGAGAAAAAGAACATTATTACAAGCGTTGGATACATGAACCGCTATAGGAAAAGCGTTAAAACAGTTAAGGAAGTACTCCGAGAGGATCCGCCCATACTGTTTTTCGGGGGATGGATCGGCGGAACGCCTAATCCCTCACCGGGATCATCCATATTGGAATGGTGGATAGAAAAGGAGAAAAGTGGCGGGCAATTCCATGAGCAAGTGACGCACACCGTCGATCTAGTCAGGTTTCTTTGCGGCGAAGTGAAGGAGGTTTACGCCTTACCGGCCAGAGGCTTTAATAAAGGCGTTCCGGAAAAATACAGCATTGAGGATGCAAGCGTCGTTAATATGAAGATCGCTAATGGCGCTATTGGAAGCTTATGGGCTTCATGCTCAGCTAACGGCGGTGGAGGGGGAGTGACCTTAACGATATATGCCAACAAAGCTACAGCGCTTTTCACTGGTTGGGAGCACAACCTCAAATTACTTAGGCAAAATGAGGAACCGATTGAGATTATGGGTGAACCAAACATATTTGAGATAGAGGATAACGCCTTCATAAATGCCGTGCGCCTCAACGACCCCTCAAGAATAATGTGTAAATACAGCGATGGCTTAAAAACCATGGAAGTAACAATAGCTGCGAATATATCGATGGAAACCGGTAAGCCTGTAAGCCTCCCAATATGATTCTTTCCCCCTTTCTTTTATAATAATTTTGAGAAAAATATAATTCAGCAGGATTAGATTAAAAGGTATTGGATATATAAAAGGAAAATGGTGGTTAAATGTCTGAGAAGACTATTCCTGAAAGATTAAAGTGGTGGATTGAAGCAAGGTTTGGAATGTTCATTCATTGGGGGCTTTATTCCATTCTAAAACGCGGCGAATGGGTAATGTTTTTTGAGCGCATACCGAAAGCTGAGTATGCTAAGCTGGCTCTCAAGTTTAAGCCTGTAAGGTTCAATGCGGATGAATGGGTTGCCTTAGCTAAGAACTCTGGAATGCGATACATGGTTTTGACGACGAGGCATCATGATGGCTTCTGCCTTTGGGACAGCCAAGTCTCAGACTTTACATCTGCAAAAACCGCCGCTAAGCGGGACTTTATCGCCGAATTCGTTGAAGCTTGCCGCAGAGCTAATATGCGCATAGGCTTTTACTACTCATTACTTGACTGGCGCTGGCCCGAATACTGGGATGGCCCCTCAAAGAACCCGGAGGGCTGGGCGAAATTCCGCGAATATGTGCACACGCAGGTTCGCGAGCTGATGACTAACTATGGGAAAATTGACATTTTATGGTATGATGGCGCATGGCCGTATCGCGCCGAAGATTGGCGGTCAGAGCGTTTAAATTCCATGGTTCGCAGCCTCCAGCCGGACATAATTATTAATAACCGCTCAGGCATCCCCGAAGATTTTGAGACCCCTGAGCAGCATATACGATACTATGATAGGCCTTGGGAATCCTGCATGACAATAGATGAATCTTGGTGGGGTTACCATGCTGGTGATAATCATCTTAAGAGCCCGCTGGAAATAGTTCGACTACTGGCGCGCTGCGTTGCTGGAAATGGTAATCTGCTCTTTAACGTTGGCCCAAGATCCGATGGAAGCATACCGGAGGTTTATGTGCGCAGATTAAGGGTTGTTGGCGAATGGTTAAAGCGGAATGGTGAGTCGATCTATGGAGCTGGAGCAGCGCCTTTTGGAGCGCACCATTTAGGATACGTTACAGCCAAGGGCAATAAAGTATACATACATGTCCTCTACTGGCCAGGTGGAGAAATGTGCGTATCTGGAATAAAAAATAAGGTTCTACGCGCATACATGTTGGCAACTGAAAATCCGCTTCCATTTGAGCAGAAAGATGATAGACTATTCATCCACGGCTTACCCCTAAGACCGCTCGACCCAATAAATACCGTGGTGGCTTTAGAGATTGACGGTAAACCTGAAACCGTTCCCCCATCGTTCTGGAGGTAGAATTTAACCTCAAAGTTAATTACCTCCATCCCCCATCTTTTTCTTTCATGAGATACATTGCGAGAGTTAAGGTTAGTTTAAAACCTGGGCACTCTGACCCTGAAGGCGAAACTACCCGTGAAGCTCTTCTCGAACTAAATTACCCAGTTGACTCCGTTAGAGTCGGCAAACTCTACGAAATACTTCTGGAAGCTTCATCTATTGATGATGCTCAAATGAAGGTTGAGGAAATATGCAAGAGGCTGCTCGCTAATCCTGTTAAAGACGACTATAAATATGAGATAAAGGAGGCAAGTAATGAATAAGCATCTATACATCAAGAAAGATCTGCCCTTTGAGATTTACGAGATCAACATTTTGGAAGCTGATGAAAAGGATCTTCTGAAAATAAGTGAGGAAATGGGCTTAGCGCTAAACCTTGAGGAAATGCTTACCATAAAAAATTACTTTTCACAGAAGCATAGAAACCCGACTGATATTGAGCTGCAGACAATTGGGCAGACATGGAGTGAGCATTGCTACCATAAAACATTTAAAGGCTTAATTATCCTTCCAGACGGAAAAGAAATAGACTCGCTGTTCAAAACTTTTATAGCCAAAGCTACCCGGGAACTCAGCATGCCATGGTGCATTTCGGTTTTTGAGGATAACGCTGGCATCATTTATTTTGAAGGAGTGTACGGAATAGCGGTTAAGGTTGAAACCCATAATCACCCATCAGCCATAGAACCCTTCGGCGGCGCCGCAACTGGCGTAGGCGGTGTTATACGTGATGTGCTTGGAGTTTGGGCTGATCCAATAGCCTGCACGGATGTTTTAGGCTTCGGGCCGCTAGATTACGAATTTGCGAAACTCCCACCGGGAATAAAGCATCCAAGATATATTTTTAGGGGGGTTGTGGCCGGGATAGGCAGCTACGGCAATAATATGGGCATACCAACTGTTAATGGCGCCATTTATTTTGACGAGAGCTACGTTGGAAATGTTGTTGTTTACTGCGGTTGCGTAGGACTGCTGCCAATAAGTAAATATGTGAAAAATGCTGGAACCGGGGATCATCTGATTCTTGTGGGCGGTAGAACCGGTAGGGATGGAATACATGGCGTAACATTTGCCTCATTGGAGTTAACTGAGAAGTCGGAGGAAGTTTCTAGGCCAGCGGTTCAAATAGCGAATCCAATCGAGGAGGAGAAACTTAAGCGAGCGATAATAGCCGTAAGAGATCTGGGACTAGCATCCTCGATAACTGATTTAGGTGGAGGAGGGCTTTCAAGCGCCGTTGGAGAAACAGCATATAAGTTCAAGTGCGGAGCCAGCCTTGAACTAGATAATGTTCCGCTTAAATACTCAAATATAGCACCCTGGGAAATTTATATTTCTGAATCTCAAGAAAGGATGCTCCTCACCGTTCCAGAGAACAACCTAGATAAGGTTATCAGGATTTTTATGAATGAAGACGTTGAGGCAACATCGATAGGTAAATTGACTAACGACGGCGTGCTGAAGATAAAATATAAAGGTTTCCCAATCGCTGAGCTCGACATACCCTTCCTATTCAGTCCGCCAAGATTTAGGAGAACAGCTAAATTCGTCAAACTCAAACTTAAAGAGCCATTTTTTCAGGAGCCAAAGGATTTAACAAAGGATCTCCTAAGAATCCTATCTTCACCGAATGTTGCCAGCAAGGAATCTGTTGTTAGAACATACGACCATGAAGTTAAGGGAAACACCGTTCTGAAGCCATTCTGCGGCAAAAATAATGGACCTAGCGATGCCGCTGTAATAAAGCCATTAGATAATTCTTGGAGGGGCATAGTAATATCCTGCGGAATCAACCCATCTTATGGTAAAATCAACGTTTACTGGATGGCCGCTTCAGCTATCGATGAAGCCATACGTAACAATGTGGCTGTGGGTGGACGTAGAATAGCCTTACTTGACAATTTTGTTTGGGGAAACCCTGAAAAGCCTGATAGGCTAGGTTCTCTTGTGAGGGCTTGTGTGGCATGCTATCGTTTTGCCAAAGGCTTTAGAACCCCATTCATATCGGGGAAAGATAGTCTATATAATGAGTCGCCGCTTGGACCAGTTACACCAACCCTTCTTATAACCGCCATTGGAGTAGTTCCAGACATAAGAAAGGTAGTCTCAATGGATCTAAAGGAGGCTGGAAACCTCATATACATTGTTGGGCGGACCTACGCGGAGCTTGGGGGTTCAGAGTATTATAGGATTAAAGGCTTCTTGGGAAAAAGTGCTCCCAAGGTTAGGCTTGAAGAGGCTAGGCGTAGCATGCGTACAATAACAAGAGCGATTGATAAGGGATATGTTAGAGCATGCCACGACCTCTCTGAGGGCGGCTTGGCGGTTGCAGCTGCCGAGATGGCGCTTGCCAGTGGTCATGGGTTAGAAATCTGGCTTAGAAACGTTCCTGTAGCAGGTGATCTGCGGAGAAATGATTACATATTGTTCTCTGAGTCCAACAGCCGCTTCCTAGTCGAAGTTCCGGAGAAATATAAGAAAGCCTTTGAATCAACCGTTAATGGGGCGCATCACGCCTTAATAGGCAAAGTTAGAGACGACGGATCACTCATCATTTATGGCCTGAACGGCGATCCAGTTATTCACGCCGGCATAGAGGAATTGATTAATTCATGGAAAAAACCACTCTAGGAGGCTCGGGGATGAATGAGATGTGAAGAAATCAGGGTCTGCATAGTTAGGGTTGGTGGAACAAACTGCGACGCTGAAACAAAAAGATCTTTTGAAGACTTGGGTGTAAAAGCATTTGTATACCACTTTAATGAAGTATTGCAAGGAATAGACTTACTAGACTATCATATCTTGGTTCTCCCTGGAGGTTTCGCATATGGTGACTATGTAAGGGCGGGAGTGATTTTTGCAAAAAATTTCATGGCGCGAATAGGAAAAAAAATAATGAGATTTGTTGATGAGGGCAGACCGATGCTTGGAATATGCAATGGCTTCCAGATACTTGTAGAATCAGGCTTACTTCCTGGAATAAACGGTGTTAGCGAGCACCCGGAGGCGGCCCTAGCAACGAATATTCCAATAGGTTATAGATGTGGGTGGGTTTACTTGAGACATGAGAATAATGGAAAGTGTGTGTTTACAAGGCTTATACCTAAGGGCAGGGTTCTTCGCATACCCATATCTCATGCTGAAGGAAGATTTCTGCTGCCCACGGTTAGAGGAGAGGAGATTCTAAATAAATTATTGGAAAACGACCAAATAGTTTTAAGATATAGCAACGAAAATGGTGAATACGCTGAAGGGCGGTATCCCGAGAATCCAAACGGCTCATTCTACGACATAGCTGGCATATGCAATCCAGAGGGAACGGTTTTTGGCTTAATGCCCCATCCGGAAAGAGCATACTACGGCTGGCAACTGCCAGACTGGACTAGGATGGGTAAGCCGCCTAAATACGGCGATGGCAAACTGATATTTGAGTCCGTAGTGCAATATGTCATAAGAAAATTTTAGGTTCCATTAACGTAGGAGAGTATTGACTTGAAAAGAACCTTAGTGGTTGGAGATTTAAATGTTGACATAATAGCTAGCGGAATGAGCCTCTTCCCGGAGCTCGGGCGAGAAATACTGTGCAGCGATATAAGAACAGTGCTTGGTGGATCAGCGTCCATATTCGCCTGTAGGCTGGCACAGCTCGGCTCCAAAGTCGATATTCTCGGAAAAGTTGGGAATGACGAGTATGGTAGAACAGTTTTAAACGCCCTAAAATCTAACGGCGTTGGCATAGATAAGGTCATTGTGAAAGATGATCTCAGAACAGGCGTAACGATTTCTTTAACATATCCGGAAAATAAGGCTCTCATCACATTTATGGGAAGTATAGGAGCCTTAGAGAAATCAGATGTTAAACCAGAGGTCTTCAAAGGTTACGGCCACCTGCATATATCATCAATATATCTCCAGCCAAAACTCTTGAACTCTCTCTCCGAAATATTTGCGGAAGCAAAGGAGCAAGGGCTTGTAACATCGCTTGATCCACAATGTGACCCGCAGGGCAAATATGAGAAAATTTGGGAGATCCTAGAGTACACTGATATTTTTCTGCCAAATGGCGATGAGGCGATGGATATAACCGGCACAACTAATGTATCAAGCGCTCTAAAAAAGCTGGGTCTAAAAGTTAAGGCCGTTGTTATAAAATGCGGCTGTGAGGGCGCAGTCGGCATGGCAAATGGTGAAATCGTAAATGTTAAAGCGTTTAAGATAAAGCCCATAGATACAACCGGGGCAGGAGACTCATTTGACGCTGGCTTCATATATTATTTCGTACATAAAAATAAAAGTTTAAGGGACTCAATAATATTCGCAAATGCTGTTGGGGCCCTTGCATGCCTACGTATTGGAGGGGCTGAGGGAAAAATAACCGAGGGTGAAGCTCTTAACTTTATTATTGGGCAGAAATGCTGAGCTATTAGGATAAAAATCAGAGCGAGCGTGAATTGACCTATGAACCCGCTAATCAAACTGCTCTCACTGCCTACTGAGGAGTTGAGGACACGAGGAATTGAGTATACGCCGAAAGAAATATTCTCACAGCCAAAACTGTGGATTAAAAACTTTAATATGCTTAAAAGTAGAAGAAATGAGATAAGGGACTTTATCGAAAACAGTATTCTCACAAAAAGTGCTAGTAGGGTCATTCTTTCCGGAGCCGGCTCATCGCATTTTATTGGCTTATCTTGCGAAGACCTCCTAAGATACATGTGGCAAATAAACGTTGAAACTAAGGCGAACACTGATATCGTGACAAATTGGGAATCAATCTTACTTAAGCATGCGGACACAACCTTAATTTCCTTCTCCAGATCTGGAAATAGCCCTGAAGCTCTAGGCGCCTTTCTTATAGCTGACAAGTATTGCGAGAAAATTAACCACATTATCATAACATGCAATGAGAGCGGCAATCTAATGAGGCTGAGAAGTAAAAATGAAAATAATATTCTTCGAATAGTACTCCCTGAAGAGGCAAATGATAAGGGGCTCGCAATGACATCCTCATTCACAACAATGCTTATGACCGCCCAGTTCCTAGCGCATATGAATGAAGTGGAGAAGTTTGAAAAAATAATCCAATGCGCCTCAGAATCCGCTGAGAAGATGCTTACGGAATATTCTGGGTTAATTAAAGATTTATCTGATCTAAATTTCGTAAGAGCGTTTTTTCTGGGCACAGGCTCCCTTTATGGATGCGCGGCTGAATCACATTTAAAACTTCAGGAGTTAACAGATGGACAAATCATATGCAAGTTTGACTCTTTCCTTGGGGTTAGGCATGGTCCGAAAGTTGCTATTAACGATAAGACCTTAGTTGTCTACTTTGTTTCTTCCAATCCATTTGTTAGACGCTATGAAATTGACCTTATGAAGGACATTTATGAAAGAAAGATGGGTTTAGCTAGAATCGCCGTCTGCTGTGAACCGAAAGGCGAAATTAAGCGTTATGTTGATTACACCATAAATATTGACTGTGGAGATAAGTGTGAAATCCCAGATCTTTGCAGGCCGATCGTTGACGTAATATTTGGACAACTATTGGGGCTCTTTAAATCCCTTGCCCTAGGTTTAAAGCCCGATAATCCAAGCGAGAAAGGCATAATAACGCGTGTTGTTGAGGGAGTTAAAATATACGACTATGAAACTTTTAGAAGACTAAAACAATTTAAGAGATTATTTCAGTAAATCTGAAAATATGGATGTTAACCGCCGCAGGTTGAGTGAGCATATGAGTGAAGATTTAGAGAAGCCTTTAGTCTCTGAAATCAGGGTTATACTTTTCGGGGTTGGAGCTATAGGTAGCGAAATAGCGAGACTGCTTTTGAGAAAAAAGGGTGTGAAGATAGTTGGCGCAGTGGACGCTGCTCCAGACAAGATTGGTAAGGATCTGGGGGATATAATTGGCCTTGAAAGAAAGCTCGGCGTGCCGGTTCTTAGCAGTCTCGATGACTTAAATGTTGAAGCTGATATCGCCATACATACAACAACATCATTTCTAAAGGACGCATATCCACAAATAGCAGCGCTCATTAAACGTGGTTTAAACGTTATATCGACATGCGAGGAGCTCTCATATCCATACAATGTGAACGAGGAAATCGCTAAGGAAATCGATGAGTCGGCCGGAAGGCGCGGCGTCACAGTCTTAGGTACCGGGATTAATCCAGGCTTTGTTATGGATACACTTGTAATAACTTTGACGGCAGCATGTCAAGAAATTAGATGCATACATGCTGAAAGAGTCATCGACGCCGCAAAGCGGAGGCTGCCCTTCCAGAAGAAGATAGGTGCCGGATTAAGACCTGAAGAATTTAGGGAGAAGGCGGCTAAAGGTGAAATAATAGGTCACGTCGGACTTAGAGAATCAATAGCGATGATTGCCAGCTCATTAGGCTGGAAACTTGAAGAGATTAGGGAGAACCCTGCAGAACCAATAATCTCAAACGAAAAGGTTAAAAGTGAATTTATATCAGTGGAGCCTGGCTATGTTGCAGGGCTAAGTCAGAAGGCCTATGGAATCATGTCCGGCGAACCTAAGGTAACTTTGATATTTAAGGCGTATTTAGGCGCAAGAGAAGAGTACGACTCCATAATAATTGATGGTGAGCCGGTGGTTTGTGGAAAGATATCCCCATGTATACATGGTGATAAGGGAACTGCAGCCGTGGTTGTGAACTCGATACCTAGGGTGATCAGCGCCTCTCCCGGTTTAAAAACTATGAAAGATCTTCAGGTTCCTTCAGCCATTTTAGGGGATTTAAGATCTTTCCTAGATTGAGAGATCTTATAAATGAACGAGGCGTATATCTGTGAGCGAATGTTAAATTAAGCAATAGAGGTGCATGATGCTTGAAGATACGTGATTTAAAGGTTGCCACCGTTGATGTTCCTGGACTTGGACAGATGGGAATAGTTAGAGTTGATACAGATGAGGGAATTTACGGTTATGGGGAAGCTCATTGCCCCAGGGAACACGTTTTACAACTAAAACCCTACATTGCTGGTTGCGATCCTATAGAGGTGGAAAAGGTAATGCTTAGGATTCGCCATAGGGGCGGCTTTAAACCCTGGGGTTCAGCCGTTAGCGCCGTTGAGATGGCCCTCTGGGACATAACTGGTAAAGCATATGGTTTACCCGTCTACAAGCTTATTGGAGGAAAAGTTCGCGATAAAGTTAGGGTCTATTGTGACTGCGGCTCAGGTGTATTACTTGACAAAAGCGATCCATCTTCAATGTATGCTCCAGAGGCCTATGTTGAGAAAGCTAAGCGCATAATGGCGTTGCCGGAAAATTTCACAATTCTGAAGTTCGATATTGGTTTCCATAGCGGTCAACTCTTAAGTGTTCCAGACGCCTCCTTTGAGGCTGATGGACATTACCCTATGAGAGGTCACGTAACTGAACGCGGACTTAAATCTGAAGTGGCTATTGTTAAAGCCCTAAAGGACATATTAGGTGATAAAATAGGTTTAGCGTTAGATTGCGGTCCGGGACAGAGTTTTCCCTCAGCTGTAAGGCTGGCTAGAGCCCTAGAGCCATATAATGTTTTTTGGGCTGAGGATCTGCTTTCAGGCGACCTATTGCCCTATACGGAGGTCCAATTATATCGCATGCTCTCGATGAGTACGACTACGCCTATTCTCACTGGAGAGCAAATATTTCTAAGATATGGCTTTAGGGATCTTATAGATAAAAACGCCGTTGACATTGTTGCTCCCGATGTTTCCGACGTCGGTGGCATAGCTGAGATTAAGTGGATTGCCGATTTCGCCGATCTGTACGGGGTGCTGATAGCCCCGCATAATTATGGGCTTCCAATAGCCTTTATGGCAAACGTTCATGCAGCAGCAGCAATGCCGAAAAATTTCCTTGCATTTGAGCACCACGCTGTTGGTGTACCTCAATGGGAGGATTTTGTGAGGGGACCGGAGAAACCTCTTATTAAAGACGGCTTTGCGGTTGTTCCTGATAAACCGGGGCTAGGCATAGAAGTCAGAGAGGAAATCGTGGGAAAATATTTGGTTGAAGGGAAAGATTTCTTCGAGTAGACTACCCATAGAACGCTACCAATATCTGAATGGCAAGCTGGACATGTATTCGTTTAAGGATCGTATTGTCACTCCATTTTTCCTATAATATTTTAGGGCTTTAACTATTGCTGAGGCTAGCTCAAACGTTGTGACTATTGGAACGTTAAACTCAACGGCAAGTCTGCGGATAATATACTCGTCTTCCATAATATCAATGCCCTCATTTTCCGGATTGGCAGCTGGAACATTGATTACTAGATCAATCTTGCGTTGCACTAGGTAATCTACTATGTTTGGTTTCTTTGTTGCTTCTC
Source organism: Candidatus Bathyarchaeota archaeon (assembly GCA_018396555.1). Taxonomy (GTDB): domain Archaea; phylum Thermoproteota; class Bathyarchaeia; order Bathyarchaeales; family DTEX01; genus DTEX01. The sequence goes on from JAGTQL010000010.1 coordinate 11,649, forward strand.
TAACCTTGTAGAGGACGGTTGTCTCTAAATTGGAGTCGCGTAAGGCATCGGCGGTATGCTCGGTTGCGTAGAGTTTGAAGCCCAATTCCTTAAGGCTCCTGGCCAGCGGAATTATTTTCTTCTTCATCTCCCTTCCTCCAACAGTTATTAAAGCGGATGGGTTACTGCGTGGAAGATTGAAGTCAACTGATTGTAATGCTTTCAGCAACGCATCTGCAAAGTTTTCACCGATGCATGCAGCCTCACCGGTGCTCAGCATTTCAACGCCTAAGACCGGGTCAGCCCCGCTTAAGCGCATAAAGCTAAATTGCGGAACCTTAACAGCAACGTAGGGTATTGGCGGGGTCTCAGAGATACCTAGTTCCTTAAGGTTTTTCCCAAGCATTATTGCTGTGGAGACCTCTATTAAGTTGACACCTTTTGATTTACTTACGTAGGGAAGGGAGCGGGAAGCCCTGAGGTTGCACTCAATAACGGAAACCGCCCCGTTTTTGACAAGGTACTGAATATTGAACGGACCCCTAATTTTTAGGGCGCAGGCAATTTTTCGCGTGTAATCTTCAATCTTTTCAATGACGTCGCTGCTTAGAGATTGTGGAGGAATGCTCATGACCGCATCTCCACTGTGGACACCGGCCTGCTCAACGTGCTCGATGACCGCGCCTATTAGAACATCATCGCCATCAGAAACACCGTCAACCTCAACCTCTTTGGCGCCTTCAATGAACTTAGATATGACAACCGGGTGCTCCGGTGAGACTCTAGCTGCAAGTTCAAGATAATCCCTCAAATCTTTTTGGCTATATGCGATCCTCATTGCGTAACCGGACAGCACATAGCTTGGACGAACAAGAACTGGGTAACCAATTTCTTCAGCAAATTTCTCAGCCTCCTCAATCGTCGTGAACTTGCTCCACTTGGGTTGCGGAATGCCTAAACTATCAAGTAGCATGCTGAATTTAGAGCGGTCCTCAGCGGCATCAATACTCTCACTTGAAGTTCCAATAAGCCTTATGCCGGCCCTGGATAGCTTTAAAGCCAAATTATTTGGGATCTGACCGCCCACGCTGACAATAACGCCTAAGGGTTTCTCCTTCTCGTATATGTCGATAACCCGCTCAAGCGTCAGCTCCTCGAAATAGAGTTTATCCGATATATCATAGTCCGTTGATACAGTTTCAGGGTTATAGTTTATTATGATTGCTTCATCTATATTATGCTTCTTTAAGGCCCAGATTGTGTTAACGCAGCTCCAGTCAAACTCAACGCTTGAGCCTATTCTGAAGACTCCTGCGCCCAGGACAATAACCTTATTTTTATTGGTATCGAACTCAATGTCATCTTCATCGCCACTATAGGTTAGGTATAAGTAATTAGTCTTTGCAGGCCACTCAGCGGCTAACGTATCAATTTGCTTTACAACAGGAATAATCCCATGGGCCTTCCTTAAGCGCCTAACTTCCTCCTCGCTTACACCTATACATCTTGCTATTTGCGCATCTGAGAAACCTAGGCGCTTAGCCTCCCCAACGATTTCAGCAGCTTCTTTACTACCAATCTTGAGGTGCCTCAGTCTTTTCTCCATATCAACAATATTCTTGATCTTATAAAGGAACCAGGGGTCAATGCCGCTTAAACGATAAATCTCTTTAATCGGAATACCCATCTTTATTGCCTTAACGATCTTAAATAATCTCTCATCCGTTGGGTTTCTTAGACAGTCTTTCACGGCTTTAATCGGCTCTGGCTGATCATCATTATTTTCAACCAGCCCGATCATCCCGATGTCGAGCATCCTAACAGCTTTTTGTAAAGCCTCTTCAAATGTTCTACCAATTGCCATAACCTCTCCAACAGACTTCATCTGAGGCCCTAAATGCGGGTCTACATTCCTAAACTTACGCAGATCCCAACGCGGGATTTTCACAACAATGTAATCTAATGCTGGTTCGAAGCAGGCTGTTGTTACCCCCGTAACCTTATTCATTAACTCTGGAAGCAAATAGCCTATTGCAAGCTTAGTTGCTACGTAAGCAAGAGGGTAACCAGTTGCTTTACTAGCCAAGGCTGAACTCCTAGACATTCGAGCATTGATTTCTATAGCCCTCATCTCCTCCGATCTTGGATGAAGTGCCCATTGAATATTGCATTCGCCAACTATACCTAGGCTTTGAACCGCCCTAATTGATGCTGAGCGGAGAATATGATATTCACGGTTAGTTAATGTCTGCGAGGGGGCGACAACTATCGAATCGCCGGTATGAACGCCCATGGGGTCAAAATTCTCCATGTTGCAAACCGTTATGCAATTGTTCTTATAGTCCCTCATAACTTCGTATTCAATTTCTTTCCAGTGCCCAATATACTCCTCTACTAAGACTTGCGTGATCATGCTCTGGGCTAGAGCTCTATTTACAATTTCACGCAATTCGCGTTTATTATGAGCTACGCCGGAGCCCTTACCGCCTAACGTGTATGCGACTCTCACAATAACTGGATAGCCTATTTCCTCAGCGGCTTTAAGAGCCTCTTCAACCGAGATAGCGGACTGACTTCTTGGAATTGGAAGCCCAGCCCTAATCATTGCCTGCCTAAAGAGCTCTCTATCCTCTGTTTCCTCAATAGCCCTTATCGGTGTTCCCAATACTTTTACATCGTATTTTTCAAAGACTCCGTTCTTGGCTAAGGCTACACCGCAATTTAAGGCTGTTTGCCCACCAAAACCAAGAAGTATTCCGTCAGGTTTTTCTTTCGCAATAACTTTTTCAACATATTCCGGCGTAACAGGCAGAAGATAAACTTTACCAGCGAGCCTAGGATCAGTTTGAATCGTCGCAACATTCGGGTTGATCAGTACTGTTTCTATTCCCTCCTCCCTCAGGGCTTTCAAGCACTGGCTTCCTGAATAGTCAAACTCCGCTGCTTCACCGATCTTTATCGGTCCGCTCCCGAGAACCAGCACCTTACGTAACCACTCAAATTTCGGCATTTTTCCTCACCCGACCCTCCTCAAAAACTCGTCAAAAAGGGACTCTGTATCATATGGCCCTGGAGCAGCTTCAGGATGCCATTGGACAGCAAAAGACGATTTATTTTTAAGCTTAATTCCCTCAACTGTCTTATCGTTTGCGTTTATGAACCAGCATTTTAGGTTGGTTCCTTTCAGAGATTCGAATGAAACAGCGTAGCCGTGGTTTTGAGTTGTTATGTAGCAGCATCCAGTTTCAAGGTCAAGCACCGGCTGGTTCTGCGACCTATGCCCATATTTCAATTTATATGTGTCTCCGCCCATTGCTAGGGCTAAAATTTGGCTTCCAAGGCATATCCCCATAATCGAGATTCCTTCTTCGACTAAAGATCTGACAGTTTCTATGGTGCTTACACACTTCTTTGGATCGCCCGGACCATTACTTACTAGAACGCCATCCGGCTTATACTCAAGGATCTCTTTGGTTGAAAAGTTGTAGGGGGCTCTTACAACATCTACATGACGTTTAAGAAGGTTTCGTATTATGCTAGCTTTAGATCCGCAGTCTATAAGAACTACCCTCTTATTTCCTTTACAATCGTAGTAAATGGGCTCCTTAATCGTAACTTCGCCCGCCAGATCACGCCTATTTGGATCCTGAACATTTTTAACCTCTTTAACCAGACTGCCAAGGTTCGGCTCCTCACCTTCCCGGCAAACCTGAAGTATTCCTAGCATAACGCCTTTTTCCCTAAGTCTCTTAGTTAGCCTTCTAGTGTCTATGCCATATATCCCTGGAACACCCTCACTTCTAAGCCATTCATCTAGAGTTCTGCTGGAAGCCCAATGATATGGTTTGAGGCATAGCTCCTGAATAATTAATCCGGCAACCTTAATGCCTAAAGACTCGAACCTAACCGGAACGCCGAACTCATCGCCATCATAGGCTGGAACGCCGTAATTCCCAATTAACGGATATGTTAAGGTTAAAATTTGCCCATGATAGGATGGATCTGTTAATGACTCAGGATAACCAACCATGCCTGTTGAGAAAACAACCTCGCCGGAAATCTTGCCAACAGCACCGAAACCCTTACCGATAAAGAACGATTCATCCTTAAGAACAAGGACAGCCTTACCGGCTTTCTCGGGGCGACTTTTGACTCCCAATGAACCCTTCCTCAAGGAGATGAAGGACTTAAATTTAAATTTTTCTGTTGAGCGGCATAGAACTTTGAAAGCGAATCTAACACGCATATTGAATCTTCAATCTTCCTTCTTCTGTTTGAAATCTCAGCTCTAAATTGGCGAATCATCATTTTTCGATGGGGCATCATTCTTTCAACCTCCCTTTTAGACGGGCCGCCTCTAACGTTATGCGACTCAACAAAGCTCTTCAAATCTATAGCCTTTTCCAACTCTTCACTCTTAATTAGTAATGGCTTTTTAAGGAAGGCGTTTGATACTTCACTCAGCAACTCCGGCGTGGCATCCACTAATGTTTTTCCATTCTCAATAAGTGTTTTTACCAAGGCACCAACAATTTTATGAGCAGTTCTAAAAGAGACCTCGTAGTTTCTGACAAGCATGTTTGCAAGTTCAGTTGCCGCTAAAAAGCTTGTAAAGTGTCTGCTCAGAATATTCTCCTTAACTTTTAAATTCCTAACAACCTCGGAAAGCATCCATAAGTTCTCCTTCATAGTCTTTATTGCATCCCAAAGCTTTGGCGTTGCCTCTTGAAAATCCATATTATAAGTTGATGGCAATGCCTTCATTATTGTTGAGGATGCTACAAAATCGCCTAAAATATGACTCATCCTAGCTCTTATAATCTCCAAGACTTCTGGGTTCTTCTTCTGAGGCATTATACTGCTTGTTGAGGTAAACTCGTCCGGAATCTCTAGGATGCTGAATTCTATCGAGGACCATATTATTAAGTCTTCAGCAAAACGGCTTAAGTCAACAGCCAATATGGATAGAGCAGCTAAGGTTTCGAGAAGGAAATCCCTTGAGCTAACAGCGTCGAGAGAATTCTCAATCAGTCCTTCAAAGCCCAATAGATCCGCAACCCTTTCACGGCTTACTGGAAAGCTTGATGTTGCTAGAGCTCCTGCGCCCATGGGTGAAAGATTGATACGCCTATAGGTCTCTATAAATCTCCAGAGGCTTCTCTCTAAAACATCAAACTGTGCAAGTAGATAATGAGCAAAAGTTGTCGGTTGAGCTTGCTGAAGATGCGTGTAGCCCGGAATTATAGTTTCAGTATTTTTTTCAGCAAGATGCAGCAAAGATTCTTGAAGATTAACTATCAACTCCATAAGATTAAGGATTTCAATTCTTAATTCCATTCTTATGGCCGTTACAACCTGATCGTTTCTACTTTTGGCGAGATTAAGATTCCCGCCAATTTCTAAGCCGACTTTCCTAACCACTTCTTCCTCAACAAGCATGTGTGCGTCTTCAACATCTAGTAGGGGAACCGTTTTTTCCTTCAAGCCTAGTAGGACTCCTAAAATTTTTGAGCCGCCGCTTTTATCGATTATTCCCTTCTCAACTAACATTATTACGTGCGCCTTGTTGATGCTTATAATGTGTCTAAGTATTTTCTCATCGCTTTTTATGGAGGATGCGAATTTAATGATCTCTTTCCTTGAGGGCGCAAGTCTACTTCCCCTCAAAAGATCCGACATTTTCACTTCGCCTGCTCAATTTTTCTTAGGGCTTTAGAAACCTTGGTCGGTAAGCCCCAGATTTCTATGAATCCCGCTGAAGCCATTTGATTAAAGGTTGTATCAATGTTATATGTGGCTAAGTGAAGATCGTATAGCGAGTATGGTGAGGATCGCCCAACAACTTGCGCGTTGCCCTTATAGAGTTTAATCTTAACCTCCCCAGCGACTTTCTCCTGCGTCTTGTCAATAAATGCGTCGAGATCCTCCTTCAACGGGTCCATCCATAAGCCTGCGTAGACCAGGTAAGCCCAATATGCATCAATATGTTGCTTAAAGAGCACTTCATGCCTAGTTAAAACCATCTTTTCAAGATCCCTATGAGCCTCAATTATTAAGGTAGCGGCTGGGCACTCGTAAACCTCACGGGATTTTATTCCAACTAGGCGATCTTCAATATGATCTATTCGTCCAACACCATGTTTTCCAGCTATCACATTAAGGGTTTCTATTAAATCTACAGGGTTCATTACTTTGCCATTTAGCCCCCTTGGAACGCCGCGTTCAAATTCAATGCTTATATACTCCGGCTCATTTGGAGCTTTCTCCGGTGGAACAGTCCACTCAAAGACATCTTCAGGCGGTTCCCTATCCGGATACTCAAGTATGCCGCATTCTATCGAACGCCCCCAAAGATTCTGATCGATACTGTAGGGTCTATCTTCATCTACAGGAATTGGTATGCCGTGCTTTTTAGCAAATTCTATTTCGGCATCTCTGGTCATGTTCCACTCTCTGACAGGAGCTATGATCTTAAGATTTGGGTTTAGAGCCTTCACAGATACTTCTATGCGAACCTGATCGTTACCTTTACCAGTGCATCCATGCGCAACAGCATCAGCGCCCTCTTTTTCCGCAACCTCAACCATCTTTAAAGCTATAAGCGGCCGGGATAGTGAGGTGCTGACGGGATATTTCCCCTCGTAAAGAGCATTTGCCTTAATCGCTGGGAAAATATAGTTTTTGACGAATTCCTCTTTTGCATCGATAGAATAGTGCTTTAAAACACCGAGATTTATCGCTTTCTTCTCTATAGCTTTCAGATCCTCCTTCTGCCCAATATCCAAGGTGAGAGTCACAACATCAGCGTTGTATTTCTGCTGAAGCCATTTTATGAGCACCGAAGTATCTAAACCGCCTGAGTAGGCTAAAACTATTTTTCCCTTCAAAGATGTTCACCTTTATGCTGTTTAATTAACTGAAGAGAAAGAAGGAAAGAATTAAATATTCTTTTTGACTATTTTTGTGACTTAAAAGTGGTCTGAGTGACCAAAATTGGTCGAATTATCCTTAGCTAAAATAGTTCAGCATCTAATAGAAAACGACCTTTCAATTCAAGATGCTATAGAAAGGGGCTACGCAAATTTTAGCGCCGTAGCCCGCCTACTTAAACCTAGAGCTGAAGCATTGCTTGGAAGAAAAGTAACATTAGAGGGCATGATAACATCGGTTAAACGCGCAAAAACGAAGTATAAACCATCCTTAAAGAACCTAAAGGTTATAGCTGAGAGCGTCATAAATATAAGGACAAACCTAGCGAAAATAACAGTGGAAAAGACTAGGAGAAACCTTGAAAGGTCCAGACTGCTCTCTGCAGATTTTCCAGAAGCTTTCTTTCAAGTTTTAGAGGGAACAGCAACGTTAACTTTAATAATTGATCAAAGAATTTTTAGCCAAGTCCATCAGAAATTTGAGGATACGGAAATCTTAGATGAAAAACATGGTTTAGCAGCGATAATAATTCAGAGCCCACATGAAATCGTGAGCACACCAGGCTGTATAAACTTTTTTTATAACGCCATATCTAGGGGGCAAATAAATATAGAGGAAACGATAAGCTGTTATACTGAAACAGTAATATTCATCAAAATAGATGACTCGACAAAAGCCTACAGCATATTAACAGAGTTAATAGCAGATGCAAGGAAGAATTTATGTTTAAATTGAAAAGATGAGATGGATCAAAGTTTAAACCTAAAGTCCTATCCGGGATTTTCTCAAATGCGATTTTAAAGTGATCTAGACCTTGAAGATTCGTCGCATACCAATTTTCTAACGCTATCTTTAAACCATGCTCCCTAGCCTTATCAACTATTGGTCCAAACACTACAGGAAAATCTTCCCTCAAGTTTGCTTCTTCTCTTTTCCCTTAATCGATCCCCAGCCAAAGTGCAAACAACCTCTACATCTAATGTCGAAGCTGCATCAATAACTTTAGATATGAATTCCTGGTCGCTGGGATCTTCAAGTATCTTTATGCTGTAGAAAGATAAACTGGTTATTTTTAAGTCTCTTTCAGTGAATAAACGCTTTACTTCTAGGAGGTTCTGGCTAAAACCTTGTTAATGTCAATATGCTTTATGGTTGGTGAAACAAGAACTTCCAAACCCTTAAAGCCGCTTGCTGATGCCCAATCAACAATTTTTTTAAAGGTTCCAATCCTGTAGGGACGCTTTAAGGAACTCCACAAACATTTTTCATTCACCTTCACTTCTTAGTTCTCTTCATATATTAACGCTTTCCAAAAATTCAGATGGTGTGCTCCGTTTAACTTTCTCTGACTCTATTTATTGAGTCTTTCACAATTTTTATGGATGTTTCGATTTCCTTCTCAAGCTGCATATTATAGAGAGCTGCAGCTGGGTGATAAGATGCTATCAGATGGATCTTCGAACCCCATAATTTTACCTCATAAATTTTTCCTTGAACCTCGCTTATAGATCTAAATGTTAAGCCTAATTTTGAAAACATGTAAGATGTGGAGTGCCGTCCAAGTGTGAGAATGATTTTAGGCTTTATTATATCCAGCACCCGATCAAGGTACGGAGAGCAAGATTCAATTTCATTTAGGTGAGGATCCCTATTGCCTGGGGGTCTGCATTTCACTAAATTTGTTATGTATACGTTGTCTCTTGAAAGCCCGATTTTTCTAAGGATTCTATTTAAGAGATCCCCGGCCGATCCGACAAATGGTTTACCTTCTATGTCTTCCCAGCGTCCGGGGGCTTCACCGATAAAAACTACTAGCGTGTTTATGTCTCCCTCGCCTGGTACTGGATTTTTACGAGTCTTCCATAAATTGCACTTCCTGCAGAGGCTTATTTCCGCTATTAACCGTTGCATTAAATCATTTTTCAGATGGGACACCATTCATTCGCCTCCTAGCATGCGCTCATGCATAAAGTCAAATCCTCATTAAAAACATTGGAACTCTAAAACTATTTTCTAAAGCATGATTAAACCTCTATATTAATGATATTTTCCCCAGTTTTCTTCAGGAAATATCTCATAATGAAAATTGAGTAAATTAGTAATGGAATTGAAATAAAGACATTTATTGCGTCATTAAGTTTTAGATAAGTGCTTAATATGGTGAGGGCGTACGTTGGTATCAAAAGTAAGCCGGAGAGCAGCATTGACGCCCAGCCTATAAGGAATGATGGTGTACTTCGCCGTTTTTTCCCAAAGAATTTTATCATTAAATAGAGGTTTGTGGAGCTGCCTACTATTGAGGTTGAAGCTATTAAAACTAGCGGTAATAATGGGCTGATGCTAAATATCACGGATAAAATTAACACCACTACCGCTGGAACAAGCGAAGCTATTAACGTGAGATCGTATAGCAGGGCTTTAGCAATTATTCGCGGGTCAAGACTGGAAGTTAACGGTATCCAAATGTTCTCAAACTCTGAAAACCTCCAGTTACTGACGAGCATTAAGGGTACAATTAGAGAGTATGCGCTTATGAAGAATATGAAGAAGGCATGAATGGGGATTTCCGCCTCTCGGCTTCCCGAGATGGACATAAAGGACATTACTACCGTCATTATTACATAGAGGAACGCCACGGAGAACAGGCTTCCATCCCGAAGCATTCGAATCATCTCCTTCTTCATTAGAAAGCCCAGTAGAGATTTAGATTCAATATTTAAAGTGAAGACCATTCCCGTCCGAGAAAATGTCTTAATCGTTCTTTCCATTTTTAATGTTTGCACGCGCATCGAAGTGTCAAACGGTGAAACAAACGGAATATATGCGACATGCTGGAAAAAGTTCTTCCCAGAGACAAACATGAACAGCGCTAATGAAAATATAAAATATGAAAGCAAACCAATAATGTCCATCAATTGCGAGCTATTGCTGTACACGATATTTATGAGGGATCTGGCCAGAAAAGTTGACGGATGTGGAAGTAAACTATATCTTAATGGGAAACCCGCAGAAAATCCAGCTAAAGCTGGAAGCAAAGAGAGAATTACAAGTACTAGCATCGTCGCTTTTAGCCATAACCTCCTATATAAGGAATTTATTATTGATATGGAGATCTTTAGAAAAAGAAGCATGAAAATAAAGAGGATAATTATGGAAAACATCATTAACGTTGAGAGGGGCTTTATGCTGAGGGAATATACGGTCGCACCGAATAATATGAAGATCGGGTGGATGAAGGGAAGAGACTCCGTTAAATCGGCAAGTAAGCTCGCGAAAAGAAATTTTCTGGGGGTTACGGGAGATGTAAAAATTAAACTTTGCTCATATTCGAATGCGGTGCAACCTCTCAAAGCTAATAGAAGAATTACGCTTATGAAGCCGCTAATGACTGCTGCTAGATTCTCGACGTACAGATCTATATTTGCATTTTCTTGTTTAACAGCACTAGTGATCATTGATGAAAAGCCGAATACGCTTGGGAGGAAACCTAAAGCGTATAGGGCCAGTAAAGCCAGACTGGTTTTGGATGCTCTAAATGATCCGAAGAACACTTTGAGCTTGAGCTTGTAAATGTCTAGGATTACATTTGAACTCATTAAATTTTTCTCCCAATTAAGCCTAAGAAGCCGCGTCTCTTTCTTTTAGTGGTCTCCTCAGTAATTGGTTCTTTAGCTTCTTCTGTAAGTTTCAAGAAGACCTCTTCTAAAGTTGCATTTTCGCTAACCTCTGAGAGCTGCTGAAGGTTCTTCAGATCTCCTGAGGCAACGTTCTGCCCATTGTGGATTATCGCAACTCTATTGCATAGTCTTTCAGCCGTGTCAAGCATATGCGTTGATATAAAAATTGTCTTTCCATCCTTTACCCTTTCATTGAAAATTTCCTTTATCATATGCTGCCCTGCCGGATCTATGCCAATAAATGGCTCATCTAGAATAAGTATATCGGGATCATGGATTAGCGCTGCGGCAATAGCGGTCTTTTGCCGCATTCCCCTAGACAGAGAAAGTATAAGTGCCCTTCGTTTATCCGTAAGTTCAAAAAGATTAATGTAATGGTTCATTCTTTCCCTAATTTGCTCATTCGGCACGCCTCTAATCTTTCCAGAGTATATGAGAAATTCCTCAAGTGTCAAATAGTCCGGAAGAGAAACCGACTCGGGCACGTACCCAATAAACTTTTTATATCCATACGGCTCCTCAAAAATGTTAAAATTGTTCACCTTCACTGAGCCTCTGTCCATCTTTAAAAGCCCAACGATAATCTTTATTGTGGTAGTCTTTCCAGCACCGTTTGGTCCTAAAAGTCCAAAAATCTCGCCTTTATACACCTCTAAATTTAGTCCCCTAAGAGCTTGAACGCCATCGTAGGCCTTCCAAACATCTAATAGCTCAATAACCCGATCCACTATCAGATTCCTACCTCTATTTTTTATATCCAAGTTTTCTCAGCAAGCTTCTGCGCCACTCAACGCCCTTTTCATCCTCAATTCCCTTAGGCTTCAAACCGTCTATAACGCCCATTATGCCCCTCCCCTGTTCAGTTTCGACAACGACAACCTCTAGGGGATTAGCTGTAGCTGCATATATGGTGCAGACCTCCGGAACCCTTTTTATGGCATTAAGCACGTTTATTGGATATGCGTCCCTCAAGAATATGATGAAGGAGTGCCCGCAACCGAGCTTAAGCATATTTTCAGCAGC
>JAGTQL010000010.1:23273-32178 GCA_018396555.1 Candidatus Bathyarchaeota archaeon
TCGTCTGTGCCCTCAACACGAACTAGGCATTCCCCGCTGCTCTCGCAGAATGCTAATCCGAACTTTATTCCGGGTACTGAATTAACCATTGCCTCGTAAAGATCTTCAACAGTCTTTATAAAATGGGCCATTCCAAAAATTACGTTGCTATCCTTCGGCATATCAATGCTTACAATCTTAATCTCCATAGATAGATCGCCTATAATATAAAGCGAGTAATTTAAATTTTAATCTTTCTAGGCTACTATAAAGATCATTTGCCCATGTAGGCTTTAACGTTCTTCCGTTGATCAATAATTATATCTATCAGCCCGGGGAAACCTGCATGAACCGAATAAAAAATGTAACATAGGTAAACGCACCTTGTGCATTGTCTATATTCATTCCTCAATCTCTCAATGTAGGGACTTTTCCAGATTTTTGGCAAATCAAATATTGAGGCTATCGGATCTCTGCAATGGCAGCTTGAAACTCTGCCCAAATGATCCACAACTAAGAAATTTTCAAGAGCTCTACATTCCCATGATCTTTCGCCAGTTAAAGCCAAATGTCTTATGGCTTTAAGCGTTCTATCAGTTATGTAGATGCATCCGCATTTCTTCTTCATCTCCATAAGTATGCTGCAAATCTCAGCCAGAGTTTCTTTATCATTTATTTCGTATTCGTCATTTTTTATACCTATTGAAAATGCGCTATTATTAAATGAATAATCGTAAGCGTAAAGGCAGTACCACACAGGTATCTCGCGTTTTATAAAAAACTTCGTAAAATCTATTGTCTCGTAGAGGTTCATTTGAGATATTGTTGGAGAGACACCCACATGAATCCCCTCTCTCTTCAGGATATCTATGGTTTCCATGGCTCTCCGCCAAGCGCCATTGACACCTTTAAGATAATCATTTTTCTTTTCATCCAAAGTGTCGAGAGAGATGGCAACAAAATCAGCATTACGTATTTCATCTATTTTATTCGCCGCCAAACTGCCATTATCATAGACTGTTGTTATGAAGTATTTAGAAGCGTAATCTATTATTTCACCTATATCGTCGCGAAGAAGAGGGTTTCCGCCGGAGAAAACTATTTCCAAAACCCCTATATCGCGCAAAATATCCAAACTGCGCTTAACTTCTTCAGTTGATAATTCCTGGAAATCCTGATTTGCCCAAACATTGCAATTCCTACAGCGGTAATTACATTTTCTAGTCACAAATATTTGAGCATGACGAGGCCCAGAAGACGTTACAACTCGCTTAATTATACTTAGAACTTTTGAATATGAAATCATAATTGGTCATCTTTCAATTCCCATTTTTCTGAAAGTTGATGATTTCATTACTAAGATTTCAATTTAATCTACTTAACTGTAACTCTAAAATGGGATAATGATTGAAAAATTTTATCCTTAAACCTTAAATTTAAGGAGACCGTAGACTATGCCGAAATTAAAAGATAATAATCTTAGCAGATCTAAAATTGGGTAGGCGAGAACTTCGATTCGACGCCTTATATTTCCACGAGATCTAATGGCGTAAAGCACGGCTAGGAAAAATAGGGGAAGAACCGTTATTAGCAGAAATGGAATTAAAAATATTTTGTTAAATATAGTTGAGAGAAGGGCTAGAAAAATAGATATAGTAATCCATGCTGAAAAAGAGAGTAGGCTCGTTAAGATCCATTCTGAAAATTTTCCTTTAACGCCTGTTCTGATGAGTAGAGCCCCGCCCTTGCCATAATTAAAGAATTGTTTTAGAAGGTTTAGCAAGCTTCTTCTATGCTTATGCCAAACAATAACTTCTGGGTCGAGCAACATTTTGTAGCCTAACTTGCATACTCTTTCTGCAAGATCATCCTCATCAAAGCCGTAATGAATCTTCTCGTTAAAGAGTCCCGCCTTCTCCATAGCTTCCCGTCTAAAAGCCATGTTGCATCCGGCGGGGTATCTTAATAAAAGTTTTACGCTGTCTAAGATTTCACGTTTTCTAAACCTTCTTAAGACTGGCACAACGCTTATGTCCGCATATCTAGAGAGGAAGTTATCTTCATATCTCAAGGCGCTGCCGCCTAAGCAGCCCACACTTTGATCTCTAAAGTCCTCCACTATTTTACGAACCCAATCTTTAGGAACAACGCAGTCTGAGTCTGTGAAGACTAAAATTTCGCCCTTACTGGATTTCACACCAGCATTTCTGGCAACATTTATTCCCCTTCTACTTTCCACAATGATCTGTACAGGGTAAATTTTGGCTATCTCCACGGTTCTATCAGTTGAGCCACCGTCAACAATTATTATCTCAAGGTTCTCCTTACCGTAATCTAGTAGCATCAGAGATTCCAGTAGGTCTTTTATTGTTGCTTCCGAATTAAACGCTGGAACAATTACTGAGACGAAGGGATCATGATCGCCCTTAACCATCAGTTTTCCACTTCTTTACATGAGCATCAAAAGACACTTAAATCGTCACAAAAGTTAAAAGTATTTTCCTCCAAAAATCCTTTTATTGAATGCTAAACAGATTGAGGAGTTAAAGCATGCTAGTTTACGTTATAATTCCATCAATAAATCCTCTGATGAATCTAAAGAATTTCGATTGTGGAAATGAGGAAGTTAAGGTTATTGTAGTAGATGAGGGTGATGAAAAGATTCGTAAGAAAAATTCCGAGATATTATCTTCCGTTATGCATGAATGTTATGGTCCAAAGGAAAGGAAGCGGTGGTTTAAGAGTAGATTCGGTGAATCCTTTGAGAAATATTGCAATTTAATTCCTAAAAAATGTCATGCAGAGTCATCCTTCGGCTTCCTTAAAGCGTACGAGGATCAAGCCGATGTAATAATTGAACTAGATGACGACGTATACATTTCAAAAAATTTTTTGAAAGAACATCTATCAAATCTTTTTGATGAAAGCGGCGTCACAGTTCAATCCGGAGGAAGATGGTACAACACGATGAATAATCTTCTATTAAATGTTGATGAAAGGGTCTTCCCGAGGGGTCATCCGTACATGCCCCCATGTAGAGACGAGGATTATACTTGGACTGAGGAGAAGGGAAAATGCCTGCTTAACATGGGGCTCTGGCGCGGTCAGCCAGACTTAGACGCCTTAACATTAATTTATTACGGCGGCATGGATGGCAGAAGTAGGGTGGAGAGCGGAGGCTTAAGGATGGAAAAAGTGATTTTAGGTAAAGGCGTATATTTCTCAGTTTGCAGCATGAATACATCCTTCCTTTCCAAAGCCGTTCCAGCCTTCTATCAGCTTTACATGAACTACATGGGCGTAGATAGATTTGATGATATATGGTCAGGCATCTTCCTCAAAAGAATCACGGATCAAGTAGGGGATAAAATATGCCTGGGTAAACCTTTAGAATCACACATCAAAAGACCACGCAATATATTCAATGACTTAAAAAAGGAAGTAAACGGATTATACATAAATGAGCATATTTGGAGAATATGCGAAGAAGCTGAGCTGTCAGCTAAAACTTACTCTGACTGTTACCTTGAACTGGCAAATTTCCTAGCGAGGAACATAGAAAGATGGTTTAAGGATAAGATGCAGGTTAAATTTTGGAGCACTCAAATTAAAAATATGGAAATGTGGGTTGAAGCGACTGATAAAATTAGATAGGTTTCATGATGGCAATGATCTTAAATAGTGAAGAGCCGCCTAAGGTATCAATTATAGTGATTAATTTTAGAAGCATCCGGCAACTAGATAAGTGCCTAAAATGTTTAAAGCGGACAAGCTACCCTAACTATGAAGTAATAGTTGTGGACTGCTTAACTGAGAATATTGATGAATGGTTTAAAAATTCTTTTCCAGAAATTAAATTGCTGCATTATAATCATGACATTGGCGCCTCAGCCTCCCATAATGTTGGCAAAGAATTTCTGGATCCTAAAAGCAAGTACATCGTATTCTTAGATAATGACGCCTACGTCACTGAGGGGTGGCTTACAGAGCTGGTTAAAGCTATGGAAAGCAATGAAAAAATAGGCGTTGCGCAGGCTAAAATAGTTATGGCGGAAAACCCAAAGATAATGGATCATGCGGGAATAGCTATTGACGCCTTAGGAACATGGTATACTCTTCGAGGATTAGAATCTAACATTATTATAAATGCTTTAGAGTTATTTGCTTCATCATCAGCCGGATGCATTGTTAGGCGAGACATATTTGAGAAGGTTGGCGGCTTCGACCCTGATTACTTCATTTATGATGACGACACGGACTTCTCCTTCAGGGTTAGGCTTCTCGGATACAGCATAATCCTCGTCCCCTCATCAATAGTGCTTCATGAAGGCGGACCGGAAAGATTTCTGAGCCCTAAAAAACTCTACCACTCAGTTAAGAATAGGATGTGCACAATGCTCAAGAATTATGAGTTAAAAAATCTTCTATGGCGCCTTTCCATCTATATTACGTTAACTTTTCTGGCCGGCTTGGGCCTAACGTTAATCGGCAGAATGGTTGAGTCTAGGGAAATCTTCAAAAGTTTATTTTATCCCCTCCTCAACCTGAGGGGGCTAATGGTGAAAAGGATGCGTGTGCAATCTATGAGGAAAATTGGGGACTCCATTCTCATGGGTAAAGGTCTGATAAGAAACGATATTTGGGCAACTCTCCAGGACATTAGGCTAAAGTTTTCGCTTGTTCATTCTCACAGATAAATTAACCCTTATTGTGTTGAGTAAAGCATTCTTTTATGTGCCTTCTAATATGCCTCGCTATTGCCTCATAAAATTCTTCTTCATTCTCAAGCAGTATTCTTCTTATGCGCTCACGGAAAAGCCATTTTCCATCACTATCTCTCGCCATCAAAACCGAACCATAAGTGACATGTAGAATCTGTCTCCCATCAGCTCTCTCCAAAAAAGTCCTTTCCAGATCTTGATCCGATATATCGTCCAGATTAGGTATAAGCGTTGGGTCAGCGTTTACATGGTAGCTCTTTCGATCCTTCCAAAAGTGTTCTAGGCTATGTCTTAGTATATCTTTAAAAAGTTTCGGATCATGCTTGGCGATGAGCCTTAAAGATTCAAGATAACTTGTTCCGGAGGTTTTTAGATGAATCATGTTTGACGCAAGTTTGCCAAGTATTGGATAAATCGAAAATTTGTCGCTGCCAGAATGAACACTTATCTTATATGGTCCGCACTGCTTGGATATTAAAAGATGCTCTATGAATGAGTTCTCAAACTCCTTCAAGTCTCCAATGTAATCTACAGCCTTTTCAAATCTTCCAACGAACCTTAGAGCCAAACCATGAACCCTCACACCGAATCTCTTAAGCTCCGAGATTAAGAAGAAGTGCTCTAAGGATGTTGTGGGCTGTTCAATTTCATCAATTGAAACTTCAAAATCGAATCTTTTACGTCTAAAAAGTTTCCTCAGACGTCTATACATCCTAGTAGTGAAAATTATTGCGAGGGAGAACTTAACAGCGGCCTTAAATAGATCATCCTCAGAAAACTTAAGTTCTTTATCCTTACCATTTGGCATGCGAAGAACCAGCCTTTTACGCATGTAAATCTTTAAAAAGCGCTCTTTGCTGCATTCCATTTCGCTCCATGGAAGACTCTCAAACTTCCTTTTGAGGCCCTCAGCACTGTGATCGTCAGCCTCGATATAATCTGATGGATCAATAGTGTACATTGTGAAGCCGGCTTTGAATGCTTCATATAAATCCTCCTCCGTCTTTAAATGATCAGCATCAGCAGCGAAACCTCCCCTGTAGCCCTCCTGGAAAACCGCCCAAGTAACATCATCTAAAACATCCTGCGGTCTCCGTCCAGTACGCTCCATCTCTCTTGCGGATTGCTGAGCTAAGACTGGAAAAACATTAAACTGCTTAACAGCCCTTATATGACCAGGTGTGGCTAACCCTAATCTGTCGCCTAATCCTATGGCAGCTCTTAGACCTATTGCTCGCGGATGCGTATACGGGAAAAATTCCCTTATTATCGAAGCGTTTTTACTATCGCATGGACAAATAATGTAATTGAGTTTTTTAAATCCATAATTGAAGATTCCATGCTCTTCAAAACTGAAGCTGCGTAAAAACCTGAAGCTATCTTGAGGGCAAATAATGACTAATTTTCTTTCCAAGTTTTCCCTAATTAAAAAGAATACGCATCTATTCTTTCTGACCATGGAGGACTCGTATATTTTTATTGTTTTTCCAGCTCCGTAAGATTTTATGAAGCCATTTACGATTGAAGGGATCATTGCTTCATCCTCAAATATTAAAAATAAAAAGAAGGGCGATTTAACGCTAATTATTCAATGTTTTAAAGTTCCATCGGCAAAATCCATTTAAGATGTTTTAATATTTGCTCCGCTCGTAATGTAAAATATGCTAAAAATGCCGCAGAATTTTTTCAGCTTAATCAAAGTGAGTTGTAAGCGATCTTAATGTACGAAAAGACCTTTATATGCTGCGCTAAAGCATCCAGTTTTGCCCAGGTTTCCTCTGAAGCACAACCCTTTTTTCATAGTTTCTCCTAACCCTTACTCTAGGGGGCTTCCGAGTTTTTGGAAGCGGCTCTATTTTAGGGGTTTGTGAGCGAACCTTTCCGGCTTTTGAGAGGCTACCATGCGTTGGCATTCGCTTTCACCATCAATTGACTATGCATTCCTATATTTATGTCTTTACTTAAAGATGAAGGGCCATTATTACAGATGGCAATATAGCATTTAACACCGTCGCCAGCATCAATTATGGAAGGGTTCATTCCAGCCTCGGATAGAACCCTTAAGAAATCCTCTTTTAAAAAGAACTTTTTAAGTCCAGTGACAATAATCTCCGAGTTTGCCTTAGTAACCCTTGCGATCTCACTTAATGTTAAGGCTGGATTAGGCATGTTTTGAAGCAGCGTTATGGCGAACACTTTATCAAAGATCCCCTCTTTAAAGGGTAGAAAATCAGCGTCGGCCCTAAGCAGGGTTATTGTGGATTTGCCGCCCATATTCTTAACGAGTTTCATAGCAGCTTTCAAGATTCCCGGAGATGTATCAATTCCAATTATTGTTTTAACAAGCCCATTTATGTGGCTGAATAGAAGCCCAGTTCCACAACCCGCATCTAGAACCATGTCGTTTTCATTTAAATTGATGGCTTTTAGCGACTCAATGATTTTTAGTTTCTGTTCTTGACCATAGAGCAGATTGTAAATTCTTGCAAGTCTATTATAATATCTAATAACTCTTCGCTTTTTTCTCCAGCATTCATCTTTAGCGCTGAGGGAGATGCGAGGATGTTTCATTCTCTCAGAAAATTATTTATGCCTTAAGTTACCTAAAAATTTGTTGGCGATATTATTGCCAGTTAAGAGAGCATTTCTCATATATGAGAGCCCAAGCTTAAATGAGGCGTTAAGCAGGATTGAGGAAGCCTTCGTTGAGCAAAGGACAGTATTAATCGTTGGGAGATGCTGGGTTGAATATCGTGGCAGAGCAAGTTCAAAGCTTAAGCCCGGTGAAAGAATTGTGATAGTTAAGGAGGACGGATCCCTTCTAGTTCATAGATGCAGAGGTTATGAGCCGGTGAATTGGCAGCCGCCTGGATGCTTCTTCAAAACTCACATGAATGATAATTCCCTCACTGTGAAAGCTATTAGGAGGAGCCCTCGTGAAACCGTAATAATCTATTTTGATCAAATCTATTTACTGTCAACTTTTAAGCTCATCGATGAGGGCGAATTTTCAATTTATGCAAGCGAGGAGGACATACAAAAAGCTATACTCTTAAATCCATCGATCATTGAGGATGGCTTCACACCAATCGAGTACGAGAAGAAGGTTGAATCGGGTTTCGTGGATGTTTATGGAGTTGACAAGGAGGGCCGGATGGTTGTGATCGAGATAAAACGTAGAACTGTCGGGAAAGACGCTGTTCTGCAGCTGGCCAGATATATTGAATCCATAAAAACCTCAGCTGGCCGCGAAGTTAGGGGCATACTTGCTGCACCCCAAATATCTGGAGAAGCACGGGATCTTCTAACATCGTTAGGGTTAAGTTTTAAGAGGGTTGATCCGAAAAAGTGTTCTGAGATGTTCCGAAAGGTGAAGGATAAGAAAATTTCGGATTTTCTTCAGGCCGAAGAAGTGTAAGCATTTATCATTTCGAAATTACATGGATATGCAAAAATCTATGCTATGCTCTTAAATCCGCAAATACACAATTAATCTTCAGAAATTAATAATCCCACTATTTTTGATGCAATCGACACTACTCTATCAGATTCTTTTATGGCTAAATCACTCATATGGGAATCTTGTGGTTCATCCTCTATTTGCTCCAGCCGCTTTATCGTCTTCTCAATCTCTATTAGGCATCTGAGCACCGGATTTTCTGCTGGAAGCGATTTCTCAAGAGCCTCCTGAACGATGCTGTCTATAAAAGCCGGCTCTCCCAGGCTGTAATATATGGCTGCTTGAGCTTTCCTTACAGCGTCAAATATTAGGTTAAAGGCTTTGCTATCTTTCTTGGCTATTTTAACCTCATCCACAGCTTCTCTAAGGTAACGTAAAGCCCAACCCTTACGGTAATCATCCATCAACATTTTTCTCTCCAAATAAAACAGAAAATATCTATCATTTATCTGTTTAGGGAAGTTGAAACTTTTCCAGATTGCTGCTTCGATATTGCAACTAAGCGTGTTATGTAACCCGCTATGTTGTTTCTGAGCTTCGCCGAGGAAACGAACACCAAGCTGAATAGTATCTTCTTATTTTCCTCAAAGTTTGTTGTGAATTTATCCGGATATTTCTTAATTAATTCGCGGGCTACCCTTTTTACCTTCTCCGATCGCACATTTCCCAAGCGGATCGACCCTTTATGATATCCGTCATATTATATTGCATGTCTACACGTGTGAATATTGCTGATTTCCGTAAG
>JAGTQL010000011.1:0-19165 GCA_018396555.1 Candidatus Bathyarchaeota archaeon
TTTAGAACCCGCCTGAAGAATGATTCAGCCGCAAGCATATTCCTGGACGGGTAGACCCTCATGCACACAACCTCATTCCTATCAACGTCTAAGGCTGAGAAAACATAATATTCTAGGCCGTTAGCCTTAACGCATGTCTCATCAACAGCTATAAAGCGCCTGGGCTTAACATCCACTGAGAGGCTTAGGCACGCCTTAAGCTTAACAACCCACCTCCAAACAGCAGTCTTAGAAACCCTCCTGAACTCAGATAACGCCCTAGCGGTCCTCCTAATGCTTGACATCTGAACATAGAATGCTAAACCGAGAACCTTAAGCTCAAAGGGAAACCTATTCCTCTCGAATAGATGAAAGCGCTCAACAAAATCCCTAACACCAAACATAAGATAAATAATCAGAAATGCACGACTAAAACCTTAAGTTGCCACGTCCACGTCCTTGATAGAAAACTTTAAATATATAATGTGCTGTGCATATATATTTTTTCGTAGCATCTAAGCGTGCTACAGTGAGTGCGCGTAAAGAAGAATGATAGAGGATTGGAAAAGTATACTTAAGGAGAGCATAACTAGACCGGAACAGATTTTAGATAAATTTAACGTCGACATAAATCCCATCAAATCTGTTGTTGAGAAATATCCGATGTTTATTTCAAGATACTACTTTGACCTCATAGAAGAGGTTGAAGATCCGATCTGGAAACAATGCATCCCAAGCCCACTTGAGCTCCAAGACCCATATGGATATGAGGACCCACTGAATGAGGAGGAAGACAGCCCAGTACCAGGCTTGGTTCACAGGTATCCAGACAGGGTTTTAATGTGTATCTCAAATAGCTGCGCAACATACTGCAGATTCTGCACGAGAAAAAGAAAAGTTGGGAAACCTCTCATCAGCTTCTCTAAGGATTTGTATCTGGCACAGATCAATTATGTCAGGGAGAACACCAGCATCAGGGATGTTCTCCTCTCAGGTGGAGATCCCTTCATGTTGCCAGACGACACAATAGAGCTTTTACTCAAAAAACTCAGGGTCATTCCTCACGTCGAAATACTGAGAATAGGTTCAAGGATTCCATGTACGTTGCCGCAGAGAGTAACGCCTAGATTATGTAAAATTCTCAAAAAATACCATCCATTATATGTGAACGTGCACTTTGAGCATCCTAATGAAATAACTGAGGAAAGCGAGAGGGCTTGCGGATTACTGGCTGACGCCGGCATACCTCTTGGGAATCAATCTGTTCTCCTTAGGGGCGTTAATGATAACCCTGAAACAATGAAAAATCTCTTTCAGAAGCTACTTAAGATTCGTGTAAAGCCCTATTACCTCTTTCAAATGGATCTTGTTAAAGGCACATATCACTTCAGGACAAGAGTTGAAGTTGGAATGAAAATACTTGAAGCACTCATTGGATGGACGTCAGGGCTAGCTATACCGCGCTTCGTCATCGATGCCCCCGGAGGCGGGGGGAAAATACCCTTACAGCCGGATTACATTTTATCTATAGATGATGAAAAGGTTATTTTAAGGAACTATGAGGGAAAAATATATGTTTACCCGCAGATACCAGCCGAGGAAAAAGAGGAGCGCATACCACTTAAGATTCAACAGAAAGTAGTTAAATGGAGAGCAATATAACGGCTGGGCATCAGCGGGCAGGTGCGCAATGAACTTCAAGATTGGGCTGACATATAATTTAAGAAGAAAAGTCAGCGCTGACGAAAATTTACCTGAGGATTTCTACATAGAATTTGATGAGGAAGAAACAGTTGATGCTGTAGCCCTAGCTCTAAAGAGGGGAGGATGCAAAGTTATAAAAATCGAAGCCAACGAAGATGCATATAGCAAACTTCGCAGGTTGAAACCGGACATGGTTTTCAACATCGCTGAGGGGTTCCGCGGTGAGTCTAGGGAGTCACATATACCGGTAATTCTAGAGATGCTTGGAATACCCTATACTGGTTCTGGACCAACTACGCTGGCCATATGCCTAGACAAGGCTTTAACGCATAAAATCCTAAACGCTTACAGTATTCCATCCCCAAACTTTCAGGTTTTCAGGCGGGCTGATGAAAAGCTCAGCGACGGCTTAAATTTTCCGCTTGTAGTTAAGCCCTTAGCCGAGGGGTCAAGCAAGGGCATTAGGAGCAGCTCCCTAGTTAAAGATGAGCAAAGCCTTAGAAAACAGATTTTATGGATCATAGAAACCTATAATCAGCCAGCCATTGCTGAGGAGTTCCTTCCTGGAAGAGAGTTTACAGTCGGATTAATTGGAAATGAAAACCCAATTGTTTTACCAATAGTTGAGATACGAATCGATAAGCTGCCAAAAGGCTCCAGCCCAATATACTCCTATGAGGCTAAATGGGTTTGGGATACACCGGAAAAACCCCTAGATATATTTGAGTGCCCGGCGAACATACCGTTAAACCTTGAGA
Source organism: Candidatus Bathyarchaeota archaeon (assembly GCA_018396555.1). Taxonomy (GTDB): domain Archaea; phylum Thermoproteota; class Bathyarchaeia; order Bathyarchaeales; family DTEX01; genus DTEX01. The sequence goes on from JAGTQL010000011.1 coordinate 2,442, forward strand.
ACAAAATAAAAGACATCGCCACTCAAACATTTAAGGTTCTAAATTGCAGAGATCTATGCCGCATAGACATGAGGTTAGATAGCGAGGGCACACCAAGGGTTTTGGAGGTTAATCCCCTGCCCGGTTTAATTCCAAACCCTGATGCCCATTCATGTTTACCTGAAGCAGCAAGGGCTGCTGGTTTAACCTATGAGCAGCTTATATGCACAATTCTTTGGCAAGCCCTTAAAAGGTATGGTCTTCAGGAGCTAATTAAGGATGAGCCGCTTAGAAATCTTGTTTTCCACACCTTTTAAGGGCGAAATTTAATACTCTCATAATGAAATCCTCAAATGTTATATTGGCAGCCTTCAGCGACCGGTTAAAGCCAGCCTCAGGTGATATGTCAGGGTTCGGGTTAACCTCCAAGACAAATGGGATTTTAGTTCGGCTTTCCAAACGTATATCAACCCGTGCATAATCCCTGCAGCGCAGCGCCCTATAAGCCTTTAAGGCTACATCTTCAACGAGCCCTCTTACCTCATCATCTAAATCCGCTGGGCACACAGGCTTAGTTCTAGCATACTCTTCACTCTCTTTAAGCCACTTAGATGCGTAATCAACAATTTTCGGACCTTCTTGAAAGTCAAATATTATTTCAGATATTGGCAGAACTAGGGGATCATCATCACCTAAAACCGATACATTCAATTCTCTTCCATCAATATACTCTTCAACTAATGCTGGCTGCCCGTAAACCTTATTCACATAGTCAACCTGAGCCTTTAATTCCTCAACATCCCTAACAAAGCTACGCTTTGATATCCCTATGCTGGCATCCTCCTTTAGAGGCTTAACGAACAATGGAAACTTCAGGTTGCTCATTAAATGACCAAATTCTTTCATTATCTGATATTTTGGCGTTGGAACATTATGCGCCCTCAGCACATCTTTAGCTAAACCCTTATCTTGACATAGCCCCAACGCAAGAGGACCCGCTCCAGTGTAGGGTATCCCTAGAATCTCCAGCATAGCTGGCACATGCATCTCGAGATGGCTATTACCTCTAAATCCCTCACATAGATTTACGACAACATCTGGCTTATATTGCTTTAAAGCCGTAACTAAATCCTCAACATCGTCTTTTAGAGGGAATAATCGGTAATCAAGTCCAAGTTTTCTAATAGAGTTCTGAACAGCATCTACTTGGTCTAGAACCTCAGCTTCAGCTAAGTAGTCAATGCTCTCGCCCCTTGCGGGTTTATTTGGAAGGTTGAATAAGATGCCGACTTTAAGCTTCAATTAATATAACATCCTCCATTATCTTCAAGCATCATGTTTCCATTGAATTAATTTTTAGCCATGCTTAAAATATTTCAGTAAAAATCTAAAATGCAACCTTTATGACACATCGGTAAACTCTGAGAAAATAATGTTGAAATATTTGCGTTCATAAGCAGAAACAAAGATAAAATGGGGAAACGCATATTTAATAGTGGTTAAAAGGTTAACGATAAAAATTTATAAATGATTAATAATAGGGCTTAAGGGGTTTTACGGCATCTATGCCAATACGGTCACTGGAGGACTCCGGCGAAGTTTAAGGTGTCAACAATGGTATTTTATATTGCGTATAAAGCTTCGAAAGAAAATAGAGGGTTGATATCTAGGCGGCTTAATGCTCTAGGTTGCAGACGCATATGTAGTTCATTCTGGGAAGTGGAAAATCGCAAAGTTGAAGAAGCTCTAAAAATTATAGGTGAAAATCAACCAGTACTGCTTAAAAGAACCCGTGAAATTAGGAGACCCATATATGATGAAGAAGGGAACATTATTGACTTCGGCAGCCTCCTCATTATTGTATATAATGCTAAGAGGGATGACGGGGGAAAAATCAGGTGGCTACTCTCGAGAACACCCTACATAAAAATCTGCCGTTCAGTATATGCTTTCTGCCACAACAATAATAAATATGACAAGAAGGGGGATCTATTTAACGCGAATTATTTGTTTACACTTATGAAAGAGAATGATAAAGACGCCAAAATATTTTCCCGGATGACCATCATCGATAAGGATGCTAAAACTGTTAAAATGCTTCTTGATAGAGTTAGGATGCGAATTGAGAGGAAAACGAAGAGCATACTTAATAGTTACATGAAACTGATGAAAAAGAACATTGAGGGGCAAATAGAGAAAAAGTATCTTACAGATGAGGAAAAAAAGATCTATAGCAAATTTGTTGCCTTAAGGAAGATGTCCATTTTCTATGAGAGGTGGCTGAAGCTAAATTTTTCGAAAGATCTTATGAGGATTTATTCTACAATAAGAAAACTGCACACCATGAAAACTTGAAAGAAGCTGATTCTTAGAAAAATTAGTAAAAATATTGGGGGTTATTACGGTTACTGTTGGGAAGCTAAAGATGGGGCTACCACTCTTCTTCCTCTTCTTCCCATTCTTCCTCTTCTTCCCAGTCCTCTTCGCCCCACTCTTCTTCCCATTCTTCCTCTTCTTCCTCTTCCTCCTTCGGCGGGGTCTTTCTCTTTGACATGGGGTTCACCGACATGAGAAGAGCATAACAATCAAATAAATTTTTGCCAAAAATTCCGGGGAAAAATATGGGAGAAAAACATTAAAAAAGATTTGAAAAATCAATTTTTTCTCAATTAGCTCAACTTTTACCGCTCTTTCGCCAACATGTGCTCTCAAAAAAAATTTTAAACTTATATGGGGATAAAAATCATTCTTTTTCAGCATTTAAAAGGCTTATTTAAGAACTTTCCCAGTCTCCATATACCAAAGGTATAGGTCCAGAGCCCCTAGATCAAGCCCAACCTTTTCCGCTATTTTCTTAAGCACCATTTCAATTTCAACGTATTTTTTCCTCGTCAAAACCTTCGGCTTAACAATTAATCCATACCTAGACAAGAGATTAACTATATGAAAATCCACTATGGCCAGATCCGTGAAGCCGATGTTTCTGAGGAAGTGACTTGCCTCTTTATAGCCTAAGCCCTTAACATTTTTAACCAGCCAATCTCTTATTGCCCAACTGCTCGCAGGTGAGCGTATAGCATTTCTTAACTGATCGATCATTTTTCTTGCTTCAACGATATATTTGGCTCTTGACTTAGGAAAACGATGCCCAAACATCTCAAGCTTATATGCCAATTCGTCCTCTGGGAGAGTTAAGAAGCCATCCCCTATCTCAGAGTGAATTTTAAGGCTTCTCTCGGCGCTGAAGTTTGCAGTTAATAGGCAGAAACAAAGCTCCTTAAAGATTTCAGAAATAGGTTTATCGATATTTTCCCTGAACTCTTTAATTCTGGCATTAACTAAATCCTTAACCTCGCTGTTCTTAAGCCGCTCAATAACCTTAACGATCATGTTTAGTCCGTTTGATTCTCTCAATCTATCAGGCGCCCCCATATTCCATGATTTAGTTAGCGAAAAAATCGTCTCGATCTCCGCTTTCCTCATCCAGCGGATTTACCCCCATCTGCAATGGCGCCCCTTCTTTCTTCCAATCATTAAAGCTGCTTGTTTTATCAGGTAACGATTTAAATGTTATAAACGTATGCTAGTGAAACAGTGAAAGGATCAGCTGACTTCGACCATGAGGATATTCTCCCTGAAACGAGATTATTTTAGCCTCAGCTTCAGGAGATCCATTTTCCCAGATGAGCACTAGTTTTGATTAAAGCGTTACGATAAACATCAGCCGCTCAACGATCTCCTTATACCTGTTCCTTATTGTCACCTCGGTTACTTTTGCTGTTTCAGCTATCTCCCTTTGCGTTCGTTTTTCACCAACTATAACCGAAGCCACGTAACTTGCTGCAGCAGCTATGCCAGTGGGTCCTCTGCCAGAAGTGAGCTTGAGCTCAGATGCAGCTCTCAGAATTTTATTTGCGATCTCCTCAACCTTCCCCTGCATCACAAGTTGATTTGAGAATTTTGATATGTAGTGGCTTGCTTTAAGTGGTGGTATAGAGAGATCAAGCTCCTTAACGAGAAATCTATAGCTTCGGCCAACCTCCCTCTTACTTATGTTTGACGCAACCGCTATCTCGTCAAGGGTCCTCGGCAAGTTACATTGTCTACATGCAATATACACTGAGGCTGCGCTTATGCCTTGAATCGATCTGCCACGGATTAAGTGTTCCTTAACCGCCTTTCTATAGATTATAGAACTTGTTTCAAATATGCTTTTAGGCAATGATAAGTTGTTAATTATTTTTGCGATCTCCGAGAGCGCAAACGCCAAGTTTCTTTCCATGGCGTCTGAAACCCTTATCCGCCTCTGCCACTTCCTAAGCCTATATATCTGAGCTTTCTGCCCAGCATCAAACTTTTTGCCGAAAGCATCTCTGTCATGCCAATCAATCATTGTAAATAAGCCCTTATCATGCATTGTGAATGTTACCGGCGCACCAACCCTAGATCGTTTATCCCTTTGTTCATTGTCGAAGGCACGCCATTCCGGACCTTGATCAGCTATTTTCATATCTATTACGTAGCCGCAATCCATGCAAACTATTTCGGCAGATTCGTAATCCCGTGCCAGCCTTACGCTGCCGCACTCTGGACAGCGTTGAATATCCTTGAAGCCGGGGGGAAGAGAGTGTTCCTCATCTTCGCTCATTTCTTCTTCCTCTTAACCTTAATATGCTTAGATTTTGGAAGAGCAAAAATTTGATAATTAACGACCTTCTTCGGATCATGCCCTTTAACTTCAACTTCAATGTAGGGTGAACTTACAGGTCCAAAAACATCAAGAACCATGCCTATTGGTTTTTTTCTGATGTCGAAAACTGTTGCGCCGAGATCCGGAGGAACCTCGACCTTGGCAATAGCTTTGTTGCCGGGGCCAGCATGTAGAATTTGACCGATTTTCTTCAAACTCATATCCCTACACCAAAAAGATAGATAAAGAAGTGAACTCAATCAATTATTTAAGCATTTCTTAGGAGGACTTATGATGAACCCTTAGAAATTTTGATAAGTTCAGCCGCAACCTCCTTAAGAATTTGATTTTTACTTCTTTTTCCTTTTTCCGTAATTATAAAACCCGCTTTAATCCATGGGAAACGCGAATATGCTGCTTCTGGAAAAACCTCATATTTTAGGCCAAGATTTTCCACGGCCTTTTCCAGCATCTGTATGCTCGGCGAGGGTACGCTGAGATTTTTAGGTAAACGCCTCCCTGCGCTTCTGCCCTTCGAAGAATCAAAGTAAACCGGCCAGAGCACTACTTCGTTTTTTCTCCGCATCCTCGGGCTACTCTTCCTTCTCGCTGATTAACACCGCGTTTAAAATGCCATATTGACCCGGTCTTGATGTTACGCGGGCTGTTCCCAGCGGGGTCTCTATAATGCAACCCCTCGTTATTACCCCTCTTCTATCATAATCCACATTAGCAGGATTTTTCACAACCCTGAGAATTTCAACCTTCTTTGTTTCCCCGGTTTCAGGGTTTGAAACGTTCACCCATTTTGCGCTCACCAATCTAACTTTTATGTTTCCACCTTTCCTCCGGCTTGCCTTAGTTACATGTTCCCCTAAGGTTGTCTCTGTTGGAAATGAGCCCATCTCGTACTTTCTTTTTCCCCTATATGGTTTTCTCTTTCCTCCACTTGGCTTCTTTTTATGCAGATCACCATGCCACACGGACATCAGTATTCTCCTCTCATCTTCTTGAGGATTTAAAGCTCATCTTCGGTTAATATAAGTTTAGCGGCTGAGAGACGCCTCGTTAATGAAGGCTTCTAAATATTCTTTAAGATCATCCATGTCCAGCGGCGGCTTAGGAACCTCCTCACCAATTAGCAGCAGATCTTTAGCTATCTCATGCGGCTTAATCCCCTCTAAAGCGCATTTAGCGCATAATGCCGCCCCTAAACCGGTTGCCTCAGGAAAGGTTGCCCTTAGAATCCTGCTTTCTGGAAAAAGTGCTGAGAGAGCGGCGAGATATATGTTGTTTTTAGCGAAGCCCCCCTGAACTATTATGTCAACATTTCTTTTTCCAGTTACCAAGTTTATTGCAACGTAGGATTCCACCGCCAAATATAGATTAAGCAAGTGGTAGGCTTCCTTGGGACCCATGCGGAACGCCTCACCAATTATCCTTGCCTTTGAATTTTGAAACTGGCCGGAACCTTCTACTAGGCCGGGCGTTATAATGTCTTTGCGTTTTAAAATTCCCTTTAGAACGTTCATATCTAAGTTTATGTTCTCAGGGTTCATTGAGAATTTATTTTCTATAATTGTTTTATAGTAATCGTATTCGAAGCCTCCCTTAAATCTTGAGGATCTAACCGGCCTGCCATAGGCATCCACGTAATATAGAACGTCCCTATACAGATCCTCATGTTTAGGCCTGAAATCTTCTATTGGGCACATAAACACGCACCATGTGCCGGTTGAAGCCAAGAGGAAATCTCCACCCTTGGCGATATAGGGCAGTAGACACGCGTTTGAGTCATGTATGCCGGGTGTCACAAGCAAATTTGAAGATTTAAATTTAAACTCGCCTATAGGGCTCCAGACATCAAATATCTTTGGCGACCTAGCATTAACCCTAAGTCCCTCAGCAACTGAGCTCCAGCCCCTCCTAGTTATGTCGTATAGGTACGTATGGCAACCTAGACTCGTAACCTCACTGGACTTTAAGCCAGCAAGCGCATATGTAAGGTACTGCGGCAGAAACAGGATTTCATCTACATCATTAAATATTTCCGGAAACTTCTCTCTAATCCAAAATATCTGTATCCCGGCGTTTAAGAGTTGACCGTATGGCGGTGTACCGGTCAGCATATAAAGTTTAAGGGGAGTCCCAAATTCAGCGTAAAATTTTTCCTTAATTTGCTCTTCAACATCTTGATTGTAAGATATTATTGGCAATCTTAAAAAGCCGCTTTTCAGATTAGCAATCGTGGCGCCGAACGTCGTTACGGCCAATGCTTTAATAGACCACTTTTCATCAGCATCTGCTAATTTAGCCCGCATCCAAGAGAGCATCGACTCAGCATCATCACATATCAAGCTGTTAATCCTGATTTCATCTATCCTTACCGACTCCGAGTAGATGGGCTCCAAGTTTTCGGAAAACACTAGGAATTTTTTATTAGATTTCCCTACATCAAAAACCGCGATGAAGCTGTCCATAAGGTTTTCGCCTCTGGAGGAGTTATGCGCCACAATTACTCTAAGGTTTCACTTTGTTGCCCTTGCATTCTAGCAGCGCCATCGGCCGGCAACTTTTCCTCCCCCCTTCTATCAAAGATTCTTTTTAGCTGGCGCTTCATGGTTTGAACGTTACGGCTTAAACCGAAGTAATCGGCAAAGTAATCGGTGGTTCTTAAAATGAAATCTCTGCCGTTTCTTTCCCGATTTATCAGATCCATTTCCACAAGTTCGCTTATATGTCTATAGGCGTGTTTACCTCTAACTTCAACAACCTGCTTTTGGGTAATCGGTTGCCTATATGCTATATAGGATAGTGTTCTCAGCGGACCATCCGTAAGCAAAGGTCTAATGGCAAGTCTCCTAACCCTGTCTGAGCACTCATTTTTAAGTTGCAGAACAAATCTATTATCCTCAAGCTCAAGTATTTCCAGGGCGGTGTTGCGTTTTTTATATTCATCAATCAGCATTCTAGTAATCTTTTGAACTTTTCTCTCAGAGCGTGAGTTAACTATGCTGCATAAAGTCTTCAAATCCAGTGGTCGGCCAGCAACATACAATGCTGCCTCTATAAGCCTTAATTTTGTTTCCACATCCTCCCTACTTGCCCTTTTTCTTTTCCCCTGGATTATTTGAGCGCTAAGGACGCTATTATTAGCCATCGCCTTCAATCCTGACCGCTCCAGCTCCATTAAGCGTTATATATATTTCGCCCAGATCTTCTTGCTGCCACAGGGTTATTTTACCTTTATGCGCCATGAAAAGAAGAATTAGAAACACTTTTATTATTTCAATTTTCGCTAAACCTTCAGCTAGCTTTGAGAATGATAAAATTTCACCTCTTCTAGATAAGATAAGCATTTTGCTGGTTAATCTCTCTATTTCCTTCTCAATCTCCATTAGATACATGCTTATAGTGGGCATAATTTCTGGCGGAGGCAGTATTGGTTTAGAAGGTGTCCTAATTGGGAGAAGGTTCTCACTTTTAAGGGCTTCATCTAGGGCTTCAAGAAGATTCTGAATCGTTGTCGTGGTTAGCTCATAGCGTAACGGAAGGATTAAGGGAGGGGGAACAAAATCAACTGCGCTCTGCCTCGGCTCAACTTCCGGCGGCTCCTCAAGTTTTAGGAGAAGATTAGATTTCATGAGGTATATGGATGCTGAGGAGCCAAGAGCTACTCCGGAGGCTCTAAAATCCACGCTTGCCCTCCGCTCCATTTCCTCAAGAAAGGAAGAAAGTAGGAAGGCTATGTCTATATTCCATGGGTTGATCTTCCGCAACCTCTCTAGATTAAATAATATGTCCCAGGGCGGATGAAAATAGAATGGTTTGCCAGATTCTTTTTCCATAATTATGCTACACCCTTGAATGTTGTTGAAACTACATGGGATACCCCATTCTGCCCATATACGCCATATATCCTACTGGCCTTACTTATCATCTCGGGCTTTAGCGTTACAACTATAAATTGTAGCGGCGACCCAGAGGCTTCTTCAGCTAAGAGCTCGCCCAGCCTCTCAACATGGAAGGCATCTAAGTGAGCGTCTATTTCATCAAATAAGTAGAATGAGGCGGGTGAAAACTCTTGTAAGGCGAATAGGAATGCAACTGCTGAAACTGATCTTTCCCCACTACTTGCCCCGCTGACCAGAATGGGCGGCTTATTTGGAAATTGAACCACCATGTCAACTCCTCCAGCGAAGGGATTCTCAGGGTTCTCGAGCTTAAGAGAGGCGTTTCCACCACCGGTTAATCTAGAGAAGTAGTTATTTATCCGCTCATTTATCTTATCAAAGGCATCCATGAAAATTCTATATTTTTTCTGCTCAATCTCCTCAATGAATCTCACAATCGCCATCTTCTCCTTTTCCAACTCATTTAACCTCACGGATAGCTCCTTATATCTTGAGGCTTGCTCCACATACTGCGCGTCAGCGAGCTGATTAACTGCGCCTATGCGGTCGATTTCCAACTTCATAGATTCAATCTGGGAATCAACGTCCTTAAACGCGCCCTGCATAATATCCAGCGGAGATTCGTATCCGAGCGTTTTCAGGCGCTCTATATGCTGGTTTAGCTGGAGATTTATTGTTTGGATCCTCAGTTTTAAATCATTAAGTTTTTTAGTCCCCTCCTCATAGGTCTTCTCGAGTTTCAGCAGATCATTGTCTATGACATCTATTTGCGAAGTAAACTTTTCCACCTCTTTTTTATCGCTTAAAATCAACTTAGATATCTCAACTTTAGTCCTCTCAAGCTCCTCAATTCTTCCCCTGGCCTCCTGATCTTCTCTTAATGCGCTCTCAATATCCTTCTCTAAGGCTGAAATCTGTTCTGACACGTCCTCCAGCTGCGTTGCCAAGTCATTTAGATTAATCTTTAAAACATTTTCTATCTTAGATCTTAAAGTTAAAATTTCAGACTCCACTCGGTTATATTTCTGCCTTAAAAGGATCACCTCATCAGATACTGATTCGCGCCTTGCCTCAGCATCATGAACCTTTAGCAGATTGACATCGCTTCTCAGGCGCTCCATCTCCTCTCTTTTTAACTTCTCCATCTCGCAGAGCTCTTGGAGGCGCGATTCGAAGAGGGCTATTTGCGCTTTTTCCTTCTCTATACGATTCAATAAGTCAGATATGTTGTTTTCAACCTGCGTTATGCTTGACTCCACCTGGATCATGCTCTTTTTAATCCGTTCAGCTTCACCCTCAAGTTTACCCATAGACTCAGAGATCTTCGCTAATTCTACTTGTGTTTCAGCAATATCATTATCTATTTCAGCGACAATATTCTCCCTGTTTTCAAGATGCCCTTTTAGGGCTTTAACTGCTTGCTCCAGGTTTTTCAGAGTTTCATCGCTGGGTATGAAGGATGAAAGATCAATGGGGGCCCTGTAGTAGCCGCCTTCAACACCACCACCAGCCTCATATAGATCCCCGCTTAAAGTAACCGCCCTCAAACCATCTTTTGAAACCTTTAATGCAGCCTCATCGTTTAAAGCCAGCAATGTATCTCCGAAGACAAAGTTTACCGCCTGCTCATAACGTTTTTCAGACTTTATAAATGAGGATGCCTTCCCAACTATCCCCTCAATCTCAGGAACTTTAACATCATTATTAGATGATAAACCATTTAAGGGAAGAATTTTCACCCTTCCAAGCTTCACCCTTTTTAATGTTTCCACGCATGTAAATGCAACATTCACATCTTCCACAATAAGCGAGTCAAGCCATCCGGAAGCCGCAGCCTCTATTGCCTGCTCATAACCATTTTCTATTTTTATTAGATTTTTAAGCCTCCCATGCACACCTGTTATAATGCCCATAGCGACAAGATCTTCGATATTTTTTAGTGCGCTTTCCTCAGATTTGATTTTATTCGCCATCTTCTTTTGCGCCTCAAACTCTATGAGCACCTCCTTCGCGTATTCAGCGACCTTCTCAGCCTCTTTAATCTCCTTCTCCACGAGGCTTTTCCGTTTAACTCGCCTTTCAAGAGATTCTTTAAGATTGTTCAGCCGTCCTATCTGGGTGTTCATTATTTCTTGAAGTTTAGAGAGCGATTCTTGAAGTCTTCCGTATGAATTTTTCAGCTCATCCCTTTTCAACTTTAGATCTTCCAATCTCTGCGCAAAAATGTTTATTTTAGACTGAGCTCTTGCATGTTCACCTTCTATCGAAACTTTTTCTTTGCTGATCTCGTCTAGCTCATTCTCTATCTCATTAATTTTCTTAGCTTTCTCCTCAAATGCTGATCCTACCTCGGAAAGCTTCTGCACTATAGAGTCATAAAGGGCTTGTTTCTCATTAATTTCCCTGCTAAGTCTAGATCGCTCAACATCAAGCTGCTTAATTTTCTCCTCAGTCTCCTCAATCTCCCTAAACACTGAAGTATATCGCTGTTGAAGGTTCTCCCTGATCTTTTTAAGCCTCTCAAGATTGCTTCTTCCAGAACCCACTTTAGACGCCATCTCACTAAGTTTAGATTTAAGGTTGCTTATGTTCGTCTGGATTTCTAAAATTCGTGCTTGCTTCTTCTCAACCTCATCAAAACCGAGCTTTCGCAGTTCACCTTCCATCTCGCGTCGTTTAAGCCGTAGATTCTCCCTGTTCTCTAAAATGATCTTGTTCTTTTCTTCTAGAGCCGCTATTTCACGCGATATTTTCTCCGCTTCAGCTCTTAACCTTTTTATTTCCCAAGAGGTTTTTACAGATTCAAGGTATTTAATCTCTCTTCTAAGAAAGTTATATCGTAAGAGGTTATTTCTCTCCCTTTCCAGATCCTCAAGCCTCTTCTGAACCTCGCTTATCTGACCTAGGGCGGTCTTTATCGCTATATCAGCCTCTTTAAGCTTGGATTCAGCTTCAGCCTTTTCGGCATCGTATTGCGCTATTCCAAGCATGTCCTCAATTATTCTCCTCCGTTCTTGCAGTGAGATTTCAGCCATACGTGTAAGGGTGCCCTGAAGAACAATGTTGTGTCCATAAGAGCTTATACCAGCCATCGAGAGGATCTCGAGCAGATGATTCCTAGGAACCCTCCTTCCGTTTATTCTATAGACGCTTTCACCGTTCCGGTCAATTTCACGCGATATGGTAACAGTTGCTGTTTCAATCGGTATACGTCCATCCGAATTATCAAATTGAATTACAACCTTAGCCTCATTCTTCCTGACGCTTGAGCTTGAGCCTCCGTTGAATATGAGGTTGGAGAAGTTCTCAGATCTAAGCCTCTTAGCGCTTAACTCGCCCATGCAGAATAGGACTGCGTCAATTATGTTTGTTTTACCGCTACCATTCGGCCCAGTTATAACTGAAAAGCCCCTCTCAAATGTAAGCGTCGTTTTTAAACCGAATGTTTTGAAACCATTTATTTCTATTCGTTTAATATACGGCATCCCTAGGTCTTTTCCCTCCTCAGTTCTTCATCAAATCCCCTCTCTTGTATTTAAGCTACGGGGCTGCTTCCCCTAATAGCGCGGGATATTTCAGCCATTCTTTTAATGAAGGACTTAATTTTCTCTTCTTCACCAAATATAAGCACGTATCCGTCTTCCTGAATCCTAGATTCTAGGCCGATTTCATCAGCAATATTTCTAATCGTTTCAACGGGAATCTCATCGCTGACATGAATTCTTATCCACTTCTTTTCTCTTGGAAGGCCTGGATGAAAACCCGCTTGGGTTTCTATTTCAGCCTGAACGCGGATTCTTTCCACCTCGTGGAGTTTCCTTAATAAGGCATTTACATAACTCGACCCAAGCCTGCTTTCAGCCGTTGAAAGAACATAAGATTCAACACTACCTAGGCATTCTTCGAGACGGGAAATATGCTCCGGGCGGGACCTATCAGCCTTAATAATTTCCATCATTGTTTTTGCTGAGCGCAAATCTCTAATAATATTTGGCGGTATACTTTCGCCACTCCTACGTAAATCAATAATTGCGTCCGCCAACACTCTCCAGCGTGTGTCCCAACTCATAGAATATACCTCATTGGAAGATTATGATAAAAGGTAACTTATCACCATAATATTTTTTATGTTTCAAAGGGGTCGGCGCTTTTTTACTATAAAGAGGCATCAATAGAACCTCCTCTCTTTGCAATACTTTTAATCGATGCTTAAATATCAGTTTCTAATATGCCAATCTACATGTGCATCAATATTTTAACGCTAGGAAAAAGTTAAAGAGAAAAGGGGAGCTATTCTGATATAAACTTAAGCCACTGTAAAAACGTTTAGAACAGAGAGGATTAAAACATTGTCGAGCTTCAAAATTAAGCAAGTAATAGTGCTTAGGGCTGATTTAAAGATGAGCCCCGGAAAGGCGGCTGTTCAGGCGAGCCATGCCGCTGTTTCATCGGCTGAGGAAGCTAGGAGAAATCATTTCCTATGGTGGAGGGAATGGATTGAGAGCGGACAATGCAAAATAGCCTTAAAAGTGAACTCCGAAGTCGAACTTATAGAACTAGAGAGAAAGTCTAGGGATCTTAATCTTCCAACCGCTCTAATTTCAGATATGGGTTTGACGGAGCTTAAGCCCGGCACAGTAACTGTTCTCGGCATAGGTCCGGCGCCGTCAAATCTCGTAGATAAAATTACTGGAAGCCTTCCGCTTTACTAAAGGATCAAGGATGCTACATTATGCTTAATATATCAAGGATTGAGGTTGGAATCGGCATAGAGGTTTACGCCTCAAAAACCCGTGGCTTAGGCGGCGTGATAAAGCGTTCCATCGAGGATTTCATCGTTGAAGAGATCCTTCTGGACAGGTCGAAAGCATCTGTTCACCTGGAGGAAAATAGGGCTGTTCTAGATGAGCATGGGCGCTATCTTATATGCATTTTAATTAAGAGAGGGTGGGATACGCTGCTTGCAGTTGAAAAGATATCGAGGGCATTAGGTATAAGCCTAGATAGAATAGGATTTGCTGGAATAAAAGACGCCGAAGCCCTAACGGCGCAGTATATAAGCATAGGCGGGATGCCAGCTGAGAGACTTTCAGGCATACATCTAGAAAATGTACATGTCAAGCCTCTTGGCTTCTCAAACGATGATATATCCTCTAAAAAACTCTTCGGTAACAAATTTACAATAACCGTCAATTCAATAAGGCTTAAAGAATCAACGGTGCTGAGGAGAATAAGGAGAATCAACGATGAACTGGCGGATTTCGGCGGGGTTCCCAGCTTCTTCGGGCATCAAAGGTTTGGAACCGTCAGACCTATAACGCATGTTGTTGGGAGACACATAGTTAAAGGCGACTTTAAGAGCGCTGTGCTAACATTCCTCGCATTTGAAAGCCCATTTGAAAACCCTAAGGTTAGGATGCTAAGAAGGGAAATTAATGAGACTATGGATTTCAAGAGGATCTTGAAAAAGTTTCCTGAAAACTTCACTTATGAGAGACTTATGCTTGCCCACCTCTCAAGGAGCCCAAATGACTTTCTGGGAGCCTTAAATAAGCTTCCACTAAATCTTCGTAAACTCCTTGTTCAAGCATATCAATCCTTTCTATTTAACAAGATTTTAAGTGAGAGAATTAAGCGCGGGATACCACTTAAGGAGGCGCATGTAGGCGATTATGTTTCAGAGCTTGATGGCTTAGGTCTGCCGATGAAGAACTTCATCAAAGTTGAGTTAAGCAACATCTCACTGGTTAATAAGGAGATTAAAGATGGGAAAATGGCTATAGCGATACCGCTGATTGGACTTAGGCAGCATCTATCAGGCGGGTTGCAAGGCGAAATTGAAAGAGAGATTCTGGAGAAAGAGGGATTAAAGCAAGAGAACTTTAGAAACGCCCATATGATTAAGGTTGACATACCAGGCGGCTTAAGGGCGGCGCTGGCGAAAATAATGGATTTTAGATTCGAAATTTCTAAAGATAAAATTGAGCCATTGAAAAGCTCAGTTAAATTCCGCTTCACATTGCATAAAGGCGGGTATGCAACAATACTTCTGAGGGAATTCATGAAGCCCTCAACAGACCGGCAATTGATAAAAAGCGGTTTTTGAAATGATTAGATCAACGAGTGATCTATTAACCAAAAAACTAAAAATTTTATTAGTGAATTCATTATAAAATTACTAAGTTTCTTCTTCCATCTAAAGACGAAAACTGATAGACCTAGAGTCGACTACAGAACGGTGACAAATGGCATCCTCTACGTGCTTGTTACTTGTTGCCGTTGGATACATATGCCCGTTAAGAGCATGAAGATGCATATGTTTATATCGCGCAAAGCCCGCCATTAAGTTAAGTCCGAGCGTAAAAGTTGTCCATTCTACTATGTCATTATTATATTTCTGAGGGCATTTCCTCCCCTGAGAAAGAGAAGACCAAGATCAAGAGGGCCAGAGGCACAAGGCTGAAGAAAGATATGTAGAGTCTCAAGACTAAACTCTATCCAGGAAGCAGAGCAAGGAAACCCAATATCAAAGAAGGATCATCGTCGAGACGACCTTTAAGAGCCCGAGAACCTTTGGCTATCTCAAGAACAAGTGGAATATACGCCTCTTCTCAAGGCGCTTCACCATGGAGCTTAGCATCAAGATAAGCAAGACACATGTATGGGATACTTTCCGCGAGATGGGGGGTCGTTTATAAGAGACGTAAGACCGTGGTCAGGAGCCAGACCTAGACTATGAAGAGAAGAAGGAGATTGTGGAGGACTACGAGGACTGCTTCAGCCCTTAAAAAAGGTTAAGAGGCTAATCCTAATAATGGATAACACTTAGATCCACAAGAGCAAGAAGACTGGGCGGTTTCTTGAGAGACATAAGTAAGAATGAGATAAAACGCATTTATTTCAAAACTGCTGACTAAGGTTTATTCCTAAATGCTGATTATATTTGTGGGTTTATATAGAAGTAAACGTGTTATATGTTTACTTTTGACACATTATTTGAGAGGTTGCGAAAGTTTTATACGCTGTATTTCATAAACCTCCTAATTACTGAGGGATATTTTATGATGGAATGTGAAGAGGAAGATTGTTCATTGTTCAATGGCTTTAGGTTGCCTCCTAAGAGTGCTGGGGTTAAAACTTGGTGGCATTGGATGAATGGCAATATTACTGATGTTGGCATATCGCTTGATCTTGAGGCTATGAACCGTGCCGGCATTATTGGTTTCCAGATGTTTCAGGTTGGTGCGGGTATTCCCAAGGGTCCTGTTAATTATGGGAGTGATGAGCATCTGCGTTTGCTGCTTCATGCGGTAAAAGAATCTGAACGATTGGGTTTGGAGTTTGTTATGCATAATTGTCCAGGCTGGTCTTCAAGCGGAGGTCCATGGATAACGCCGGAGCGCTCAATGAAGATGCTGGTTTGGAGTGAAACGTATATCGCTGGAGGGGGCCATGTGGAAATTGTTTTGCCGAAGCCATACGCTAACCACGACTATTATAGGGATATCTATGTATTAGCGTTTCCATCGCTTCGAGGGGAGAAGCAACCATTCAAAAATTTAGTTAGCAAAGTGGTATCAAGTAGCGGACCAGTAAACATAGATTTAATAACAGATAATAACCCGGAAACAGGAGTTGAGATTCGACCATTAGATCCTAATAAACCAGCTTATCTGCAGTTAGAATTCGCTGAACCATTCGAAGCAAGATCCATTGCGGTTACATTTGCCCCATTTGGCATTAGACCATTTTGGACGCCGCTTGTAGTATCACTTGAGGCGTCAGATGACGGCGTTAACTTCCGGAAAATTTGCGACATTAGTACAACAATTCCCTTTGGTCGAAGAATCAGCATACCTTCAACAGCAAATTTCCCAGCTTTGCGGGCGAAGTATTTCCGTCTAATCTCTTCGGAACCATTCCGAATACTTGAGGTTAGACTTTTCTGGGCTGCCCGTATCGCCGATTGGCCGATTAAAGCCAATTTTACTGGTGGCGCTGTTCCACCTTTTAAGGAAACTGTTGAAGATCCATCTGGCTCCGCTATCGATCCAAACTCGGTTATTGATGTTACGAAATATATGAATGAGGAGGGACGTTTAGTTTGGGACGCTCCTCCCGGAGATTGGAACGTCTACCCG
>JAGTQL010000011.1:19175-21874 GCA_018396555.1 Candidatus Bathyarchaeota archaeon
CTACGGCAGGTACCACGAATCACCCCGCTCCTGATGGTGGTGAAGGGCTTGAGTGTGACAAGTATAGCTTTGAGGCTATGGAGCACCACTTTTATAGCTTCTTTGGTAAACTGCTCCCCTCACTTGAGCCACTTTCTAAGAAGGGCTTGACTGGGGCTTTAATAGATAGCTATGAAGTTGGATTCCAGAATTGGACACCTGAGTTTCCGAAGGAGTTTCAACACCGACGAGGCTATGATCTACGTAAATATTTGCCAGCTATAACAGGAAGGATTGTTGGAAGCGCGGAGGTATCTGAACGTTTCCTTTGGGATGTTCGAAGAGTACAGGCTGATCTAATGGCGGATTATTATTATGGCGGACTTGCAAAATTATGCCATAAACACGGCATGAAATCTTATGCGGAGCCATATGCGGGCGGGCCTTTTGATGAAATACAGATAGGCTCACGGGTAGACGTTCCGATGGGCGAATTTTGGGTATCACGTGACGACGCGCATGAACGGACTATAAAGTTAGCAGCTTCTATCGCACACATCTATGGGAAGCCCATAGTCGGCGCCGAGTCCTTTACGGGAGAGCCCTCAGTATCTGCATGGCAGGAGCATCCATATTTAATGAAAAGTCTTGGAGACTTTATGTTTACGCGCGGGCTGAACCAGATAATATTCCACACTTACGCCCATCAACCGCATCCTACTGCTAAGCCGGGCATGACCATGGGGCCATGGGGAATCAACTTTAATCGGAATACTACTTGGTGGGATCAATGTAAGCCTTGGATAAAATATTTGACGCGCTGCCAATATATGCTCCAGCAGGGTAAATTCGTTGCAGATATACTGTATTTTGTAGGTGAAAGTGCTCCTATGGGGGTGCCGCATGAGAGCCAGTTAAATCCCCCACTTCCAAAAGGTTATGATTATGATTTTGTGAATGGAGAGGCGATCCTAACGTGTCTAACCGTTAAAGATGAGAAAATCGTTACACCGAATGAAGTAAGTTACAAAGTTCTAGTCCTAGGTGAACAGAAGAAGATAACTTTAAGGCTGCTCTCTAAGATTCGTGATATGGTTAAGCAAGGAATATACTTGGTTGTTTGTTCTAGGCCTAATGGCTCACCGAGTTTGGCTGATCCCCAAAATGATGAGGAGTTGAAGCGAATCGTTGACGAATTGTGGGGCGACTTAGATGGAAAGACAGTTAAGGAACGAGATTTCGGCAAAGGTAAAGTATTCTGGAGTACGTCGCTGCAAGAAGTCTTAGATAGATGCGGTGTTAAGCCTGATTTTGAGTGTAGTAGCCGCTCAGCGGATACATTAATAAATTATATTCATAGGCGTACTGATGATGGAGCGGACATTTACTTTGTTGCCAATCGAAGGAGGAGACGTGAGGATTTAGTATGCACCTTCCGTGTCCAGAGCAAGCAGCCTGAACTCTGGAATCCTGAGACCGGTGAAATAACACCTATGCCAATCTATGAAATCTTAGAGGATGGGCGAGTCCGCATGCCATTAATTTTAGGACCATGCGGCTCAGTCTTCGTAGTCTTCCGTTCATCAGCTTCCACACCAAGATTTACATCAATAGAAAGAAGTGGTGAAGTGATAATGGGAACTAAACCTTTCCCAGCAGTCAAACCAGGGCTATACCCGAATATAACGGATAACTTCACAATTAGCGTTTGGATTAAGCCTGAGGTTAACGCTTCAATACCTGTTGGCGATGGGATATTTCCGTCACGTTCGGGCGCAAGTTGGATCTTCTATCCACCGCAAGGCGAACTTGTTTATGGAGAGGGACATACAATATGCGGGTTAGTGGCGGGAAGAAATGGTATAGCGGTTTTTGAGCGAAGCCGAGGTGACCCAGAGCCAGTTTTAGTTGTCCCGATGTCTCTTGAGGGTTGGACCCATATTGCACTAGTTTACAGGAATAGCACGCCATTGTTATATGTAAACGGGAGAATTGTCTGTGCTGGCAGGAAATCAAATAAGATAGTTCATCCTGGTGTTGGAGAGCCATACCTCAATGATGCAGTTATAACCCAGCCGGCATATGTTATTGGAGATATGGGCAAACTAGAGGTATTCGCCGAGATTTTAAGCGAGACCCGCATTATAAAGATAATCGAAGCCGGTCCACCTAAACCAGATGAACCGCCTGCCGTTGAGGTTACTGGTGACGGGAGGGCTGATCTTCTAGTTTGGAAGAGAGGCTCGTATACCCTCCGTGACAGTGAAGGAAAAGCGGTGACATTCAATGTTCTAGAGGTTGATGAGGACATAGAGATTAAGGGGCCTTGGCGTGTAATATTCCCATTAGATTCTGGTGCACCTCCGGAAATAACCCTCACAGAGTTAACGTCTTTACATAAGCATCCACATGAAGACGTGAAATGCTTCTCAGGAACAGCAACGTACCAATCTAAATTTATGCTGCCAGCAAGCATGAAGGCTAATGGCAAAAGAGTGTATTTAGATCTTGGGCGAGTTGAAAATATAGCTGAAGTTCGGTTAAATGACATAGAGCTGGGCATACTTTGGAAGCCTCCTTATAGAGTGGATGTAACCGAAGCCGTTAAGTCAGGGGATAATGAGCTGGAAGTTAAGGTTACAAATGTTTGGGTTAACCGCTTAATAGGCGATGAGCAGCTGCCGCCGGAATATGAGTATGGTGGATCATCCTTATTGTAA
>JAGTQL010000011.1:21892-32072 GCA_018396555.1 Candidatus Bathyarchaeota archaeon
TCCGGAGAGTTTAGAAGATTCGCTAATGCAATTAGAAAGCTACCGGAATGGTATGTTGAGGGAAAGCCTAAGCCTCCAACCAAGCGAGTAGCATTCACCACATGGAAACATTACAATAAGGATGATCCACTCCTAGAATCAGGACTAATAGGACCGGTTAAGATACTAGTGGCGGCGCGACGTTTAGTCTAAATCTAGTAAATCCGTATATTTCCGCTTCTTATTTTTTAATTTTTGCATTGAAGTCGGGGCGCTATACTATACTCATGCGGATTTAAGCCCTCTCAAGATGCCTATAAAGCATGGAGAGTGGGTAGCGTACACGTAAGGGATTCGGCATACTTATTCATAAGCTTGAATGGACGGTCAACTTTACTACCGTTAAAAGCATAGAGAAGGATTTAAATTAAACCACAAAGCATAATTACATTAAAAAGAAAAAGGGCTGGATCCTAATGGTTGATGAGGATAAACGGGCTTGGGTTCAAGGTACTCTTTTCATCACGCTTGGTCTTTTATGGCTTGTGAGAGGATTATTTGAAAAGAGCATCGTTGGAATAGTTTTCGGCGCATCCTTCATATTTGCGTCAATAAGTCTAGTTTCAACACTTTATGTTAGAAGAGATTCAAAAAGTAAGAGGTTTATAGAGATTATTTCCGGAGCTGCTGCTCTTGGAGCCGTCATTTATGGCTACGCGGTGAGCGGCGATTTAATCCTCATGATTCTCACAATTTTGATTTTGGTGCTTTTCACCTTAGCCTTCGTGCTCTCATATGTTCTGCCGAAGGTTTCATCAAAAATATCTTAGAAAACTGGACTAAAAAAGCGTCAGTTATTTGCTATGCCGATTCTACCCGACCATCTCTAATTGTGTAGATTTTTGTGCATTGTTCAACAACAAGCGGATCATGAGTCACTATAATGAATGTCTGATTGTTCCTCCTATTCAAATCCCTAACAATCCTCATAAATGCCATAGCCGACTTAGAGTCCAAATCGCCTGTCGGCTCGTCAGCCAAAACTATGGAGGGGTTGTTTGCTAGGGCTCTGGCTATGGCTACACGCTGCTGCTCGCCGCCGCTCAGTTCATCGGGCTTATGGTCAGCCCTATTCTCTAAGCCAACCATCCTTAGGAGGTTGAGCGCTCTCTCCCGCCTCTCATCTTTAGGCGCCCCCATCAATGCTAAGGGTATCTCAACGTTCTCCAGAGCCGTCAATATCGGTATAAGATTGTAAAATTGGAAGACGAAGCCTACTTTTTTAAGTCTATAATCAGCTAGGTCTTTCTCGTTAAGCGATGTTATATCTACACCGTCAACGAAGATTTTACCCCGAGTCGGCTTGTCCAATCCACCTATAATGTTCAGAAGAGTTGTCTTGCCCGACCCTGATGGACCCATAATGCCAACTATCTCGCTTGAAGAGACTTGGAGGTTAACGTTGTTCAGAGCTGGGACGTTAACCTTTCCCCGCCTATAAACCTTACTTAAATCAATAGTCCTAACAATCAACTTAGGCATGCCGAAGCGCCTCCACGGGCTTCATCCTTGAAGCACGCCAGGCTGGATAAAGCCCGGCTAGGATGCCGACTAATGCCCCTAGAGAGAAGCATATCGTAATGTTCAGGGGCGTTATTGCTGGTGTTGCAAACATGATTGTTGATGTCGCCCTACCGCCCAATCCCGCGTTAACTGCGCTGGAGAACGGATTTCTCATCCCGAACGGTGAAGCCCCAGCTGCGAATAGCCCGGAGGTTAACATTGGAAAAACGTATGCGAGTATGCTTCCAACAGCCACGCCGACGCCGCCGCCTATTAATCCAATCAGCAGAGACTCCGCAAGGAAAATCTTCATTATATTATGGTTCTTTGCGCCTATAGCCTTTAAGACGCCGATCTCACGGGTCCTCTCAGTTACGGACATGATCATCGTGTTAATAACACCGAAGCTACCAGCGAACAAAGCTACCAGACCGATCGTGGCAAAGAACATTGTTAAAGTGTTCAGCATCTGGCTTGCTTGCTGAATGGTGGCTGTAGGCGTTGTAACTCTAACGTCCGGCACAGTTGACGAGATTAGGGATACGACATCGCTGACTGTGGAGGGGTCCTCGCATTTTACGAGTATCTGCGTCACAAGTCCATGTTCGCCCGTAATATTCTGCGCATCGGCCAATGTAACGTAGCCCGCATACTCCTGAAAGATCATTCCAGTCTCAAATACACCGACCACCGTAAATATTCGCCCTTCTTCTTCCTGACCTGCGCTGAGATTAACTGTTTGTCCCAATGTTAGATTTAGGAAATCCATCATCGCCTTTCCCATAACGATCTCTCCATCGCTGTTTTCCGAGAGGAACCTTCCCTCAACAATATTTAGCCCGCCAGTAACAATCTCGTATGATGCTGGCTCAACACCATACACTGTAACCCTTCTGCCATTAATGGATCCGCTGAATGAAAATTGAGGGGAGACAGCGTATACCCCTGGAATCCCGCTTATAGTCTCCGCTATAGAAGCATCCAATGTGCTGGGGCTTGGCAGGGCGCCGAAGAAACCTCCACCGCCCATCCTATCCCTAAATGATGTGGAGTTGGAAACGGTTATGTCGGCTCCCCCTAAAGCTCGAGCCATGCTCCTCGCCTGGGTCTCCATGCCGGAAACCAGAGATAACAGGATGAACATCATGCTTATTCCGACAACTATGCCCGACGCTGTTAGGGCGGTTCTCAATCTCCGCCTTTTCAGGTTCCTAACCGCCAGGCTCCAGGAAAACATTCTCAGTCTACCTCCGAAGATTAGAAAAAGGGGGAAGGTGGTTTACGTCGATGTGCTTTTATCGATTACAGTCATGTTCACTATGGTTATTTTCGTAACTTTTTCAGCCTTTAAGTCTATTTCCACAAATGCTCTGCTGCCCTCGCCTTTAGTTAGCGTTAGCAGGACTTTATCAGATTCCACTGTGATTTGCCCATTCTCTTGAACTGTTAACTTCATGTGAGTTACTTTAATGTCGCTTACATTATAGCCCTCACCGAGAAGATTCTGAACATCCATGTCGCTGCTCGCTATCTTCAAGACCTTCTCCCTAAATCCCTCACTTAACTCTATCTCAACCCCCCTACAATATTTATTTCCCAGAGTCCATCTCCAGCCTCGCCTGAAAGTCCATGTGAAATTCTGTGCATCGCTGATGCAAGGGGGCTCCGCTGAAACAGGCATAGACCTACGCTCAACCCACTTGGTTATCCTCGGATAACCGCCATACCATGCTAAAACACTGTACGCTGAGATGATTACAGCGCTTAATGCAGTTAAGCCTAAAACCGCCGGCAGTATCGTCCTCCTCAATCTGCTTCACCACCAAAGCATGAAATAGACTGGCGTATAAAAGGGTTTTTCAGAATTACATCAAAATTAATTCACGGTGAGAAACCAAAATAATTGAGTGTTTAGCCTAATTTTTGCCTATTTGAGGCTGAGGTATAGTAGAACTAGGAGGGCGAAGAATGCGAATGCATCCGGCAGCATAGCGAAGGGGCCGAGTCCAAACGCCCTGTATCCGAAAATTGTTTGTAGAATTGGATTTGAAGAAACAGTGTATAGTAGAAGTATAAGCGAGAATATTATCAGCCCAATTGTAAAGTTGGTTTTTGTTTTACGGTATATGTTCATGTATATGAGCAGCAGTATTAACACAATCGCAATATTAACTGTAGATATAACTGCCTTAACAATGTAGAATAATTCTAAATCAAGCATGGGCGGTGGGGGAACCATTCCCCACTCGCTAAATCTTGACCACAAAACCCTTCTAAGATCGCTTAAGCCGATTTCACCTCTATGATATTTCTCTATTATCTGCTCAATCTCAACCATCTGACCCTCCGTAAGACCCCAACGTCTCCTCATGATTTGACGCTCTAACGGAACGCCAGTCACATATAGGCTCAATAAAGTTGCGAGGACCGCTACCGCTAACAAAACCACAATTATAAGCGCTATTCTCCTATCCTTATCCATCTTATCAATCAATTTCCTTCCTCCTTTTTCTCTTTTTCTCCAAATTTCTTCCAAATCTCCTCAAACAATGCGTAGTTCTCCTCCATAATGGGAGAGAGAAAATAGGTGACGCCATACTTGTCCCCGGCAGAGACAATCATTTTGTTTTTCTCAAGGATTTCAAGATGATGCCTTATGGTCCTATAGTCCACGCCGAGAATATTCGCGAGCTGATTTGCATTTCTAGGAGCCTCCTTCAGAGCCGCAATTATTCGGGCCCTCATGGCGCCTCCCCTAGTCCCCGCAATAAGCCAGCCGAGCAGATATTTTAACTCGCGGGCCCTGTAAACCATTATTTTTCAGCTCCGAGACATTAAGCCTTCAACTGCGCTCAAGGGTGCCTCATGATTCTGAACAGTTATTTCCCTCGCATTATATAATTTTGATTCAATTCTGAAAAACCTTTATAGGCTTTGAAATCTTCCTCCAAATTGAGGAGCGAGAAATCTAAAATCAGTATGAATCGAGGTGAGGGATTACGGACTCCAAGCGGAAGAGAATGAACATCGGAGAGTCGACCGTTCTCCTTGCCATAGTTGTATTAAGCCTATTTTTCGCCGTAATTCTAGGCTACTCAGTTGGCTACATGTCGGCTTCGAGAAGAATCAATGACCTGGAAAGCCAAATTCAAAAATTCAAAGACGACCTCTCAAGACTGAACACCTCTTTAGAATCACTCAGCGCCTCAACTCAAAATGCTACGGTCTTCGTCCTAGAAAGAAACATTTCGCTTACGGAACTCTATGAGCGGGTTAAAAACTCCATTGTTGTAGTGAGGGGATTAATATTACGTTACGACATATTTGGGCGGCCCTACTATGTAGGGCAAGTTCAGGGCTCCGGTTTCGTTTACAACTTTACCGGTCGAATGGTGATAATTACAAACTACCATGTGGTCAGCACCGCAGTAAATATTACTGTAACATTTGCTAATGGAAATGGATATGCAGCGTATTTGCTTGGTTCCGATCCCTACGCTGATTTAGCGGTGCTTTCAGCCAATGCCCCTGAAAACGAATATTACCCGCTTGAGATAGCGAGCTCCTCAAATCTCAAAGTTGGCGACCTAGTTATAGCTATTGGAAGCCCATTTGGATTAACCGGCTCAATGAGCGTTGGCGTAGTCAGCGCCTTAGGAAGGACGATAACTGAAGAAACAACGGGCGGATACCCAATAGCCGATGTCATACAGACCACGGCGCCCTTAAATCCGGGCAATTCAGGCGGACCGCTACTGAATTATGATGGCCAAGTTGTTGGGATAACAACGGCTATAGTTAGCGGCTCCCAAGGCATAAGTTTCGCCATACCTTCCAATACAATATTGCGGGAGATAGAGTCCTTAGTAACTGAGGGTTCATATAATAAGCATCCGTGGCTTGGCGTGTTCGGAATCGACATGACCTATGAAATTGCAAAGGCAATGAATGTTAATGTAACATATGGATGGTTAATAACGAAGGTCGTAAACGGCGGGCCGGCGGATAAAGCTGGTTTAAGAGGCGGAACAACGCTCGTTTACATAGCTGGTGAAAGAATAACAATCGGCGGAGACATAATCATCGCCATAAACGATAAGAGAATAGTTGGCATAGATGATCTTTCATCATATCTGGAGGAAAATACGAAGCCGGGGCAAATAATTAATGTGACAATAATTAGAGGAAATGAAAAATTAACTCTGCCAGTTACGTTAGAGGCGCGTCCTCCGCCAAGCTAATATACCTGTTTCACGGGGTTAGCCTAAATCTATCCCTTGGAAATAGAACCGCCTCTCTTATATTTCTCACGCCAGTCAGCATCATCACTAGGCGCTCAAGCCCTATAGCCCAGCCAGCATGAGGCGGCATACCGTAGTCAAAGGCTTGCAGATGGAACCTAAAGGATTCCGGATTCAGATTCTGCTCCCTCAGCCTCTTAATAAGAAGATCCTTGTCATGTATGCGCGTTCCACCGGAGGCGATTTCAATCCAATGCCACATTAGGTCAAAGCCCTCACTTATCTCAGGTTTGTCATCTCTAGGCTTTATATAGAACGGCTTTATGCTTGTTGGCCAATCAATTATAAAGTAGAAGTATGGGTGCAGTCTGCCAAGGGTTCGGTAAGCAATCGTAGGTATATCCTCACCCCAGCTAATTTTTATTCCCGCATCCTTCAACTCGTTTACAACCTCATCATAAGTTAGCCGCTTAAACGGTACCTCCGGAACCTCAACTTTATATTTTAGCGTCTTTAGGTCTCCGCGGCGTTTCTCAACAACCATTTTGCATATATATTGAATTAGTCTTTCAGCGATCTCCATCACGTCCTCAGCGGTTGCGAAGGCCACTTCAATATCTACGGATATAAATTCCGTTAGATGACGCCTAGTATGGGATTTCTCAGCCCTAAATGTTGGACCTATCTCATAAACCTTTTCGAAGTCTATCACAAGTTGCTCCTTATATAATTGTGGGCTCTGCGCTAAAAAAGCCTCACGCTCAAAGTACATTACGGGGAAAAGGTTTGCGCCGCCCTCGGTTGCTGATGCAATTATTTTAGGCGTATGGATCTCTATGAATCCATTTTTTGAAAGAAAGTCCCTTATAGCTTCCAGAATTGCATGTCTAATCTGGAAAACCGCGCGGTTCTCATCGCGAGTGAGGTCCAGCACCCTAGCATCAAGCCTAACATCTATATCCGCGGGAGTTTTACCAGTAATATCCAATGGGAGGGGTTGCTTAGCCATGTTGAGGATAATCATGTTTTTAGGTATGATCTCAACGCCCCTAGGAGCCTTATCCATTCTCTTAACGACCCCTCTAATGCTCACGCAGTCTTGACGCTGTAAACTTTCCGCATGCTTAAGCGTGTGCTCATCCACCTCATCCTTTGGCACAGTAATCTGCAGGGTTCCCTCCTTATCCCTTAAAATGAGAAACTTTATGCCGCCTAAATCCCTAATTTCCTTTATCCAACCAGTGAGAACAACCTCTTCACCATCCATGTTGGGCGTTATCTCCATCGTATAGTGGGTTCGCTTCCAGTTTTCAGTTTTCATCCGCTGCGTCACCGTTAATCAGCAAATTCAATTCTAAGAATGGTTCCCCTAACTTTTTTAGCAATCTCCTTTAACGCATCCACATTTGCCAGAACCCTTTTTCCACCCTTCCCTTTAAGAATAACCCTCGTCTCAACCGACCCGTCGGGCAGCCAAATCCTATTTACGGTTAATATGCTTAATGGTGCGAAAAGATCCTCCAAAAACTTCCTTTCATCAGTATTGTACTCCAATATGCGAACTGCTTTTCCAGTTTTATTCTCCAAAAGCCTGATTATTTTTCCTCCATAACTCAATATTTTATTCATATCACCCTTTCTGACGAATATTGCGAGAAGCCCATCAGCCTCAACAGCTTTATGAAAATATACGTCTTGAAGTATAGAATATTTATTTTCAATAGAAACTAATAAGCGAGCGATCTCTAAATCTAGAGGGGTAATTTCTCCCCTACTTAACTTCGCTTTACATTTTGAACATAGTATTCCACTTCTCAGACAGAACTGGCATATCTCAGCTTTCACCTTCCCCTGATCCCTCCAAAAATAGAGGAGGGGCGGCGGAGCACCGCGTCACCTAAACAAATCAGCGAACCAGTGTTATCTCTATTGTACTAACATTTGTCGGAGCATTCCTATTACTAGATTGAACCTGCTCAGTGCCTATGTCGATGTTTCCCACCTTGACGTCTGACAGGAATTTCCGTCGGATAATCTCTGCAACATCGACGGCTCTGCTTATTGCTCGCCCTCTAGCCTTAATGTTTATCTCCTTCGCTCCGCCGTGGAACAACGTTATGCAGGCCAGCACGTAGTTCATTACTGGTTTTCGCCCAATTAGCACAGAGTTGCTTTCTGGCAAGATTTACCGCCTCACTCCTTAGTCATATTTCATGCACTATTGCAACTCAACCAAATAAATATCTTACGGTGTTATAAGAGAAAAATGTGAAATTTTAAGCTTAAGTTTAAACATGAAGGCAACTAACAATACTATTTCTATATCGTGGCAGAAATAAAGTGGACTTCCCCCTACGCCATGCTGAGCATTATATCTAACGCTGTTTTCGAGTCCATAGCAGCTTTCAATGGATGCCCTAAATAAGGACCTAATTCAACATTTAGGAACCCTCTATAGCCTACTTCGCTAAGGGCTTTCATGACGCGAGACCAAGATATATCTCCCTGAAATAGAGGCTTAAATTGCATCGTCGACATCTGAAAATCTTTAATATGTACGCAGACGATTTGGTCGGCTAAATGCTTTATCCAATGCTCCGGATGACCTAGAAAGAAAGCGTTTCCAACATCAAAATAAACCTTAACGTTCGGATGACCAATCTCCTCGATGAAACTTCGAAATTCTAATGGGCTATAAAGAAACCTATTCCACACATTTTCAACGCCTATTATTACGCCGTACTCTTCAGCCATCTTGGCAGCCTCTAAAATGCTTTCTTTGGAAAGCTTCCACACGTCTTGATAGGAGATTTCAGGGGTGGCAACACCAGGAACCACTAGAAAGATTGAGGCGTTTATATCTGCGGCGAAACCGCATCCCTGCTTTATTAATTCTATGCCTTTCCTCCTTATATTCGCGTCTGGACTTGCAAGATTATATTTCCAGAATAATCCAGTGCAGAGACTTGGCAACTCCAAACCGAGAGATTTAGCCAAATCAGCTATTTCGCCTCTTCCCCTTTTATCGATCTTCAGCATCTCTTCATCTAGGTTAAGCTCTACGCCGTCAAATCCAATGTTCCTCGAAATTTGCAGCACATTCTCAAATTTGAAACTTGAGGGATAAATCCACGCGTTAACCCCTCGCTTCAATCTCCCACATCCTTGCTGAGAACCTTTTTAGCCTAGCGGTAAAACGGCTGGTTTTCCTGTCTCCATTGATTTAACCGCTGCCAATGTGAACTCTAAGGTTTTCGCCCCCTCTTCTATAGGCGTTCTGGTGCTCTTATCTTCCAGAATCGCCTTAACTAAATCTTTTGCCTCAAGAAGATACGCATCTCTCTCCTCATAGACGGTTACGGTCTTTTGGGGAGGACTTGTCGAATACAACGTTAGAGTGTTGGTGTCTCTAGATTCAATAGTATAATTTTTTGTCACCAGATGCCATCTGAGCCACCATTGCCCATAAGCACCCCAGAGAGTTGCTGTTATGGCGCCTAGGGCTCCGGACTTAAATTTGAAGGTTGCGCTGCTTAAATCCTCTATTGTTATGTCTGGCGAATCATTCCAGAATTTGCGGTTCATCTGACCATAGACAACATCAACTTCGCCGCAGAGGTATCGGGCAATGTCATAGACATGTGTGGATTGCTCAACGACTTGCCCGCCGCTCTTACTCCTATCCTTCCACCAGTCCCACCTCATAAAATGGCACCAATATAATCCTAGAAAAAGCCCAGCATCACCGGCTTCACCATTCTGTATAAGCCTTTTAGTTTCTTCAACGGCATATCCGAACCTGCAATTATAGCCAACTTGACTCTTAACCCCGCTTTTCTCCACGGCTCTCACCATCTGCTTCGCAAGGTCCATATCTAGGGCGATGGGTTTCTCAATAAATACGTGTATGCCTTTCTCGGCTGCCACCATAACCTCATCTGTGTGAGCGAATGGCGGTAGACAAATATAAACAATGTTCAGGTTCTCTTTGTCCAGCATTTCACGCCAGTCTTTATAGGGTCTTCCACCATACTCGGAGGAGAACAGTTTCGCCCTATCTTCAGCCGCATCAGCGAATGCCACCATATGCACCTCTTTCACGCCTTTAAGTCTCTCAGCGTGAGCCGAAGCTATTCCACCACAGCCTATGAAACCAACCTTTAATCTCTCCAAGGCGGACACCAAGCCTAGCATAAGCGGCTAAAAAATATAAGAGTTTTTATAAACACTTTATGATGGTCGGCCTTCACCAATAAGAATTTCTTGAGGCGAGGCATATGCCCCTTAAGGGGGCGTGTCCAAGAATTCATTCATGGAGCCACCTAACGGTGATCTTTAGGCAGTAGGCTATGAGCCTTTAGGAGTATCCTCGTTCTGCATGATTTCTTCCTTCTTGT
>JAGTQL010000012.1 GCA_018396555.1 Candidatus Bathyarchaeota archaeon
GATCTCCTTTTGCTTCCAAACAAGGAAATGGAAAACGTTGACTTGGATGGAGACGGTCAAATTGATGGATTCCAATTCGAACTAGGTAACCCGTTATACACGGCGCAGCCCCTCTCATCAATAAGAGGCTTCTCCCTCACCATAAATGGGGAGGAAATAGGCCTGGAGAAGATCACCTTTATTCTGAGGAAGAATAGAATAAATCTTAAAAACATCTCCACAATCCCTGAGCTATGGTGGAGGTATGGGGAGATAATCCATGTTTTCATTGAGAAACCCGGCGGATTGAAACCTGGAAAATACCAAATAGAATGCTCCCTCACCATGACCCCTGCTTTCTATACATTCTATCCGGAAAATACGGTGTTATCAACCAAGGCCACCATGATAGTTAAATAAAATAGATAGTTTCATGACAATTATTCCAGGCGTTAGAAAAAAGAAGCTGTTGAAACTGGGATCGTCATATGCTATTATACGGTTGGTCTACTTAGTGGCTGTTTGATTTGAGTGTGCACGCTATGAGCATATCCGTAATTAAAGATTTGGAAGATAGATGCCGTGGCGTTAGAAGATCTCTAAATCTCATCGAGGAGAATGTTCGCGGAATACTGCAGGGCAGGGCGAGAATACTCATTAAGCCTAACTTCGTAAGCGCATACGATCCGCCATCAGCAACCCCAGTAGAGTGCGTGGATGAGATCTTAAAGTTTCTGCTAGCGCTCGCAAATCCGAAAGAAATAATAGTTTCAGAATCACCCACGCTGGGAAGCTTCGAAGAAGCAGTAAGACGATATGGATACATGGGGTTAAAGGACAAGTACGGCGTTGAAATATGCGATTTAAATGAATACGGCCATGAAGAGGTTGAGATAGTGGATAGCAGAGGCTCCCCCCTCACTGTACCCGTATCTAAACTCGCGCTTGAATCGGACTTCAGAGTTTCACCTGTGAGACCTAAGACCCACGATGTAGTCGTCGTGACGCTGACCATAAAAAACATGGTCGTAGGCTCCGTAAAGAGAGGGTATAGGCGGCTTATTCATCAAGGATACTGGCAAATAAACTATAACATCGCCAAAATTGCCGTAAAGGTTATGCCCCACCTAGCCGTCGTTGACGGCTACGAAGCTATGGAAGAAAATGGACCTGTGCATGGCAACCTAAGGAGATGGGGAGCATACTTCGCCTCAATTAATCCCGTATCCTTGGATTCAGCCGTAGCTTTTGCTATGGGCTTTAACCCGAGCGATGCGGGATACTTGCATCTTCTATCAATGTGGGATCACGGTGAACTGAACCCGGCGAAAATGGATATTGTGGGAGAAGGCTTAGACGCCGTCAGGACAATATTCAGGCCTCACAGGGACTTTAGAAATCAAATCAGCTGGAAGAAGCATGTGGATGCTTTAATGAAACTCCCAAAACCGCCATGATATGTTCAGCCATCTCCTAAATTCTGGAAGAGGCTTGTCCGCAGAAATACATACGTGGCCTTAACCAATATTTATTAGAGATGAAAACACATAAGTAATTCGTTTCTCGGTGAGGTGCCCTTGCCCTTAGATAACTATGTTAAGATCAGATCCATTACAGCGTTTGTAGATCCGCGTGAGATTGATCAGAATGTTGAGGGGGAAATAGCTAAATCCACCAATTTATTGGAAAGCTTGGTTAAAACGCTAAGAAACAAGGATTTAGAACCATGGACCGCCAGAATTTCATTTCCGGCAAACAGCGTATCGATATTTAATCGCATAGTCAATGATGTAGACATCAACCGATTTCTTATATCGCTTGGATACACGGATTTCAACCCATCAATGCGCAACATTTACTTAGATGCCGTTGAGAAAGGCTTCTATATCTCCTTCAATGGTTTAAAAGCTATAGAGAAAAACCTGGCTGGAGAAATCTCCAGGTTTATCCACAAAGCTTCATCGCGTAACCCAGTATGCGCTACGAGGATATCTGTTGGTTTTCATGAGGAACCCCTTCAAACACCCTACTTTCCGGATTCGAGCAGCATTAACGGAGGAGTAGGATTATCATTCTTATACCCAAGATTCATAACGAGAAACCTAGAGCATGGTTTAACAGGGGCATTTGACGAGTTTAAAAAGACCGTGGCAAAAGTTGTGGGTTACCTGGAAGCGGAGGGCTCTAGGGTTCTAGTGGATTACAGCTTATCTCCTTGGATGGAGGATAGCATCATAGACCTCCTTCAAAGGGTCGGGTACCATGCAGGACAGCCCGGGTTCAACTATGGACTCTTAATGCTAAATAAAGAAATATGGAGAATTTCAGACAAGTATGCAGTAGGGTTTAATGAAGTTATGCTTCCATACGCTGAGGACAACGGATTGAAAAAGCTTGGTGAAGCTGAATCAATAAGGGCTAAAGACTTGCTATTGTATACGGCGACATGCGTATCAGGCCCAGACATGCTCGTCGTACCAGAGGATGAAGAGAAATTAGCCAGTTTCATAAAGGATGTATACGCTATATACACGTTTAAGAGAAGGCCGTTAGCAGCAAGATTAATTCCAACAACTGGCAAACCTGGAGATAAAATAGATTTAGGAAGGTTCGGGGAAACCACCGTGATCCCCTACTAGGCATAATCCCCATATGCTTTAAAAATCCGCATGCCGAATTCTCCAGTTGCTGGTTAAACGAAGAAGTGCGCATGTCCGCATCTAACCCGACCTCCGTTTAAGCGTCTTACTGAAAACATATAGACAAGTAACGACCCAAAGCGCTACTGAGAGCACAATTAACGCTTTAGATTTAACTAAGTAAAGGTAAATGATCATGTCTATGCTGCCCATTTCTGATAGGGCTTGTAGGAGCCCCGGTTCTTTAGGCCATGGAAGAAATGAGCCTGGAGGTGAAGTGCGCCAAACAGGTTTATTCGTCTCATCGCCTTCAAATACTTTGGATGCAACTGCGTAAGCCCTAAAGCTGTAAACTGTGAACACTACAGATAGCGCTGTTAAGGCGAACATAATTGGCAATGTCTTCTTATCAAGCAATATTTAAGTACCATAAGTAAAAAGTTGAATGCGCTATAAAACTATACGCTTTAGAACAATGCTCTTTCATGGCGATTTCATGTCGCTTAGTAAACTTTATGAGAGTTGCCGCACGTTATAATTGTATGATTGCGGAGATTACGTTGTTCCTCAGTGGCTTCTGCATAGCTACAGTTTCAACTATGGTTGGCTTAGGAGGCGGCGTTTTCTTTGTTCCTCTGCTTGTCTTAGCCTTTGGTGTTCCAACTCAGAAGGCAACCGGTATCAGCGTGCTGACGATGACCTTCACTACAACTTTGGCTACTATACAATATGCAAGGCAAAAGAGAATAAACTATAAGGTGGGGATTCTACTAGATGTCTTCGACGCTCCAGGGGCGATCATCGGGGCATACTTAACTTTGCTTATAAATTCAAATTGGCTAGCTTTCATATTTGGATGCTTCCTACTGCTGATCTCCATCCTAGTTATTAGAAAACCCTATCCCGCGCGGGAGGGAGATCTGGATGCTGATGCGTTCAGATTATCCTTTAAGGTTATTTTCTTTTCACTGCTTGCAAGCTTCCTCAGCGGCGTAGTCGCCGGGATGCTTGGCGCAGGCGGCGGAACAGTTGATGAGACAGTGATGGTCTTAGCGCTAAATATGCCGGTGAAAATGAGTTCGGCAACATCGGTCTTCGGAATGGCGCTAACAAACTTCATAGCGGCAATATCACACATGGGACTCGGCAATATTGTGCCAACATGCGCTGCCCCCCTAGCAGTAGGCGCAATATTTGGATCGCAGGTCGGACCGTACGTTTCAAAACATGTAAGCGAAGGGGTTCTGAGAAAGATTCTCAGCGGCGTATTCCTAATTATTGCGGCGAGGATGATAATCATCCCATTCATTTAAAGCTGATGATGCGCTGGCGTAAGTACAAGCGCATCAAGATGGCAAAATCAGCGTGTGCAAAAATATTTTTAAAATAAAAAGAAAAAGGGATGCGATCTAAATTATCTAAACTTTTATTCACCAACAATCTTTTTAAGCTCCTCAAGCAGCTTTTTCGAGTGATGTATGGCTTCCTCCACAAATCCGTACCCTCTGTAGGGGGCGGCTGCTTCTTCAACTCTCGATAGACCCTCCATTATCTGCTTAATCTTCGCTTTATCCATCACGTTTATGGCTTCACGGAGTTCCCTAAGGGCGTTAAGAAACATTTTTGCATCGTAGGAGAAATATTCGTATGGTCCAATTAACCCCTCTATCGTTTCTATCTCGCGTAGCGCATTATTCACGCTCAAACATTTCACCAGCCTACACTAATGGATATTGAGTTTAAAAAATAAATAATTTGCCGTGAAAAAGCACATTAATAAGCCATTTAAACCTATCGGTCTAATACATATATGTCGTGAGGGGTTAAATTTCATGAAGCCAGATATCGGAATCTACTATGACCTTGCAGATCACATTTCAGGAATGAACCCTCCATCGCTCTCTTATCTAGCGAGAGAATGGCCTGAGCTGGAAGCATGGAGGACAATGGGCAGGGCGAAGGTTCTCGAGCTCCTAGCATTTAATCCACCCGGCATGCCATTAAACGCAACTGTAGATTCAAAGCGTGAAGACGGCGACCTAGTGGTCGAGGAGATATCATACGATATGCCTTATGGACCTAGGGTCAGAGGGCTATTCATATATCCGAAAAATCGAGGTGAAGATGAAAAAATGCCTGCGGTCGTAGCCCTTCATGATCACGGCGGCTTCAAATATTTCGGAAAAGAAAAGATAGCGGCAATTCCGAATGAGCCACATATACTGCATGAATTTAAGAAAGAATGTTACGGGGGCCGAAGCTGGGCTACGGAGCTGGCTAAGCGCGGCTTCGCAGTATTAGCCGTAGATGCTTTCCTATTTGGAAGCCGAAGGATCCCGGTTGAATCGCTCAATGAGGATATGCAGAAGCAATTCAAGGGGTTAGAACCCGACTCCCGAGAGTACATTGAGAAATATAACCATCTGGCTGCTGAACTGGAGCACATAATCGCTAAAACAATATTTGCCGCAGGCTCAACATGGCCTGGAATATTCACCTATGAAGATCGAAGAAGCGTCGACTATCTGTTAACCAGGCCGGAGGTTGATTCTTCAAGGATCGGCTGCGGAGGGCTATCCGGAGGGGGCTTAAGAACCATCTTCTTAGCCGGATTGGATCCTAGAGTCAAATGCGCCATCTGCGTTGGGTTCATGAGCACCTTCCGTGAAATGCTTAGAAATCATATAAAATGTCACACGTGGATGCTTTATGTTCCGCATCTACCGCGCTTTCTAGATATGCCGGACCTAATATCTTTACATGCCCCAGCGCCCCTCATGGTCCAATACAACATGAACGATGAGCTTTACACGCTTGAGGGGCAGAGGGAAGCAGATCAGAAGCTAAGGCAAATATATGGGAAAATGGGTCATCCGGATAATTACTGCGGAAAATTCTATCAGGGACCGCATAAATTCGATGTGGAAATGCAGGAAGATGCCTTTAAATGGTTTGAGAAGTGGTTAAAATAATTTATCTGAGCGAAAACATGTAAAAATGGAAAATCTTAAGGGTGACCTCCTTGGAGGGTTTTAGAATAGTCTTCCCCAAACCTATGAAGGTTGAAGTGGAAAAGTTTCAGGTTGGCAAGCCGAAGGAAAAAGAAGTTTTAATCGAAACCGAGGCTGCACTAATAAGCACGGGAACAGAATTAACGGCCTTAACCGGCGATTTTCCAAAGCCATCAGCATGGTCCAACTATATTAAGTATCCCTTCGTACCTGGATACTCAAGCATTGGAAGAATAGTTGAAGTTGGATATGAAGTTAAGGACTTTAATGTTGGAGATATTGTGGCTGCCACTTCACCGCATGCTACACACGCGGTTGTAAGGGCTGATCAACTTGTTAAAGTTCCGGAAAACGTTAATGTTGAAAGCGCATGCTTCCACACCATAGCAGCGGGCGTCATGAACTCGGTTAGACTTGCAAAGGTTTCCCTAGGCGATGCCGTAGTTGTCGTCGGACTTGGACTTCTAGGGCAGCTAACCGTATTATTCTCTAGGATGGCGGGTGCGCATCCAATCGTCGCCATAGACATCGCTGAAGAAAGGCTTAAAATCTCTAAAGCATCCGGCGCAACGCATATCATACGCGCCGACGATTGGAATGATGTTAGGAAGAATATTAGAATAATAACTAAGGGAAGAATGGCTGATAAGGTCTTCGAGGTTACTGGGAACCCGAACGTTATAACTGAAGCAATAACCCTAACTAAAATTCTAGGGCGATTTGTGGTCTTGAGCTCTCCCAGAGGTAGAACAAACATTGACTTTCACGATGAAGTTAATAGGCCTAGCAGAATAATAATTGGAACGCATTTCACCAGCCAACCTGAACTGGAAACACCATATAACCCCTGGACTAGAAAGAGAAATACGGAACTATTCTTTGATCTTTTGTCAGCAGGATGCTTGACAATTGAACATCTGATAACACATAGATACATTTGGCGTGAGGCTGAAAAAGCCTATAACATGCTTCTTGAGGATAGGACGAGGGCTTTAGGTGTAATTCTTAAATTTGGGGAATGACTCGCATGGGTCATTTACTCACGCTCTTTTTGCGTCAGCAGAATTAACCCTGAGAAAAGCAACACTGCCCCAATAATCTGCATCATTGCTAAGTATTCCCCAAGAATGGACCAAGCTAGGATGGCCGTGAAAAAGGGAGATGAAAGCTCTGTGAGCGCCACCTGGCTTGCCTTCACCCTCTTAAGTCCCTCATAATAAAATATGTATCCTAAACCTGCGATCATGCCGAGAACCGCTTGATAAATGTATTCTACCACGAGCTGATTTGAAACTAACAGCAGTGGGAGAAAAACCGCTGATGCAACTAGAAATCTGTAGACCACTATCAGCGCGCTCTCAGCAACTTTGGTTAGGCGTTTGCCGGGTATAGCCGCCATCGCCCAACATAATGTTGCAAGCAAAACCACAACGTCGCCTAGATTGCCAAATCTTAGAGCCATAAGGTTTTCAATGCTTCTGCTGGTTATTAGAATGGCTGCGAAACCTATCATCAGCCCCCCAATAATGTCATTTCTCCATATTTTTTCATTTAGAAATATGAAGCCTAGAACTGAAACGAAAAGAGGCTGTAAATGAGCGAGCAGAGTAGCGTTTACAGCAAGAGTCCATGATAACCCGAGAAAATATGCCATTGGAGCAAGTACCGAGCCTAAAAACCCGACAAGCAGAATGTCTCGCAGAGAAGAAACCTCGCATTTTAATGATTCCCCGCTTAATAGAACATATATTAACGATATTATCGTTGCG
Organism: Candidatus Bathyarchaeota archaeon; assembly: GCA_018396555.1. Classification (GTDB taxonomy): domain Archaea; phylum Thermoproteota; class Bathyarchaeia; order Bathyarchaeales; family DTEX01; genus DTEX01. The sequence continues at coordinate 7,399 of JAGTQL010000012.1, forward strand.
AAGAATGCTTCTGAAGCTGCAATCTGCATGAAACTCAATGAGGATAACAAAATTTTCCCAAGAACTGCCTCGATAGCCCACATGGCGCCGGCTAATATACCAAAGAGAATTCCTGTAACCTTCTGATTCGTCATTTTGGACACCGTGAACACTCGAGATTCTATTGGATAGCGACAATATAATCTTTAAATCAAAAAGCTTCAGGTTTAAGCATTCCGCAGAATTCTTCCACAATTTTTCAATCGCTATATGCCTTTAAATCATAGAATCAAAATTTATTCTAGTGATTAGGCATGATCCATCCTCAAAAAGTAAGACGCGTTCTCTTCGTCTGCACAGCGAATATCGACCGAAGCCCAACGGCTGAAGCGCTACTTAAAAACTTAGGAGAATTTGAGGTTCAGTCCGCCGGAATCTGGTTTAATGCCCGGAGAAGGATATCTGAAAGCCTAATAGATTGGGCTGACATAATATTTGCCATGGAAGATCATCATAAAGAAGCTATATTAAACCTGAAACCCGACGCTGAGAATAAAATGGTGGTACTCAATATACCGGATATTTATCCGAAAAACGATCCGGAACTAATAAAAATATTAAAGATGAAACTCTCCGAGAGCTTGAAAATAAAATGGGGAAAAAATCATTCTTAGAATCGGTTTCGCATTATTCTAGCATGTTCATAGTCCATAAAATGCCGTTTAGCAGATGCTTCTGGAACCATCTTTCGCTCCAAAGCTCCTTAAAGTGCCCGAAGGCCGTGTAGAAAACTCTTCCCTCACCGTAATTGTGGCACCAGCAGAGAGCATAATCATTATCAGGTCTTGTTCCCTTACCTAAGTCTACGGAGCTATTGTCTAGGCTTATTAGGACACGGGTTCTCTCACGCGACCAATCCCTAAAAGTGTAAACTTCCTCCTTAACCCTAAACTTATCAGGCAGATGCCTCGTCGCTGGGTGATCCCTATCCTCAACTATTACGGTGACCTCCTGGGTCCATGGGTGGCTTTGAAAGTATCCGCCGATCATCTTACCATACTCTGGAAACTTGTAGAATGTATCCGTTGCATTATGCACGCCTATAAAGCCCTTTCCGCCTTTAATGGCTTCTATGAGATCCATTTTATGCTCATCGGACAATGGGAGTTCACCTGTTGTTGCGAAGAGAACAGCGTCAAACTTCTTTAAACCCTCTTGAGTTAGAAGATTACATTCATCCGTAGCAACAACATTAAACAAGCCGGATTCTAAACCTAGTCTTTTCAAAACTTCCCTTGCAATCGGTAGGTAGTCGTGCTTGAAACCAGCGGAATGAGTTATCATAAGAAGATTCTTCATGGTCCTAACCTCAATCCTTTTTGTTTCCGTTGGAAGTATTAATTTCTTTTTATTCATAATCATGTCTATGCCTGATGCGGATTTGATGCCATTAAAAAATGATAAAGATTAATTTTGATGTAAACTCTCTTCAACTTACATTATTATGCCTGACCACGTTTTTCTCTGATTTTCTTGGTTAGGGCTTCAATTTTCTCAGCTGTATCATTTAAGGAATCCATGATTTCCTTAATTTCCTGCTCGCTTAAATGCCTTTCAAGAGCGTCTCTTAGATCTGCAAGTGCCCCGATGATCCGCCCAAGAGACCTTTCAAGATCGCCTGGTCTTTCAATATGGGGCGTGAGCCAAGGTGGTGGAGGAAGACCGAACATGAAAACCATCTTCCCCATCTTTTCACGCATTTTTTCATGTTCCTCGAGAAACTTCAGTCCTTGCTCAGTTATGGTGTAACGCTTCACTCCACCCTCTCCTCTTGAAACCTCGCTGATATAACCATTGTCCTGCAACCATGCTAAAAGCGGATAGATTGAGCCTGGGCTAGGCTTCCAAGAGCCATGAGTCTCCCTCTCAATGGACTCCATAATCTCAGACCCTGACATGGGCCTCTCCTTTAAAAGCCTAAGCACGTGATATCTCAAAAAACCCTTTGGAACGCATGCAATGTGTCTCCTAATGTTCCTCCATGGCATATGCGGTGGACCGTAGGTTTCATCATGCGGGGGTAAAGGGTCAAACATATTATCGCCTTTGATATCATTTTTGATATTCAATTATATAAACTTTACCTAAATTAATCAAAAAATTAGAGTTAAGGCTTAAATCTGATGAGTTGCTTATTGCCTTTAATGGTGTGCTTCATGGTGAGCGCATCTGAATTCATCGGTAGAGATGTAATATCCGTCAAGGATTTTACACGTGAAGAAGTGGATTATTTACTGAGAATTGCCGGCGAAATGGAGTCTCTAGCCGAATCCGGCTCAGACGTTCTTAAGGGTAAAATTATGGCAGCGCTCTTCTTCGAACCCAGCACTAGGACAAAGCTAAGCTTTGAGGCTGCAATGTACAAGCTCGGCGGCTTAGTTATAGGATTTAGCGAGCCAGAGGCATCCTCAATGAAGAAAGGCGAGAATTTAGCTGACACAGTGCGCGTTGTCGAAAAATATGCTGATATAATAGTTCTTCGCCACCCAGCTGAAGGAGCTGCGCGTTTCGCAGCTGAATATGCGAGGGTTCCCGTTATAAACGCTGGCTCAGGCGCTGAGGAGCATCCTACGCAAGCCTTCCTAGACCTATACACGATTATGAAGGAGAAAGGGCGTATAGACGGCTTAAAAGTAGCATTAATGGGCGATTTACGCTATGGCAGAACAGTTCACTCGCTTGCCTATGCATTGTCACTTTATAAAATTAAGCTATTTCTAATCTCACCTGAGCTCTTGAGGATGCGCAGAGAAGTTTTAGAGGATGTAAATGCCAGAATTGATGCGTCAGAGCACTCAAGCATCGAGGAGATTCTACCTGAGATCGATGTTCTATATGTAACTCGTATACAGAAAGAACGGTTCCCAGATCTGGCGGAGTACACTAAAGTCAGAGGCTCATACGCGATAGATCTAAATGTTTTGAGGAGGGCAAGAAGCGATCTCATAATCCTCCACCCGCTTCCAAGGGTTGATGAAATCGCATCTGAGGTTGATTCAACACCCTTTGCTAGATATTTTCAGCAGGTTAGGAACGGTTTGGTCGTACGTATGGCGCTGCTGGCTTTAATTTTGGGCGCAGTTAAAGAGTGATGGGAACTAATGCTCTCCAAAAGAGATGTGGGCAGCTCGTCTTACCTTGAAATTGTCAAGTGTCCTGAGCCTAAACGTCTAAACGCCTAAATAATAAATATGGTGAAGCCTCGATATGGAAAGAGAAAATCGAAAATTTATTAATCCTCTAACGATGATTCTAACAATTATTCTTATCGCTATTATCTCCCTAGATGCTATTCTACTCTACACTATTTTCCGGCTTAATGAAGAAATTTCATCGATGTATAATGAGATTATGAAGATCCAAAAATCTTATACTGATTTATCGCTTCAAATATTAAGTTCACTATATGATGATTATGGAGGTGTTACTCACTTGCATGGGAATGCAACTGGCTTCTTTCATGTAGAGAAGATCTACGGAAAATTTTGGCTTGTCGATCCGGAGGGCAACCTATTCATATCTAAGGGGGTTAATCATGTGGATTATTGGGGAGACTATTCCCCGCCGCTTGGTTACAGCCCATACAATGGATATGTCTCTGAAAAGTATGGTTCAGCCGATAAGTGGGCTGAGGAGGCTGTCAGCAGACTTAGAAAGTGGGGGTTTAACACTATAGGCGCATGGTCAAGCAGAGAAACATATGACAAAGGCATGCCCTATACAATTATCCTTAACATAGCCCTCAATGCTGGAGCAAGCTGGCTGACTGGAAACGTTGCAGATTATTTCTCACGGGAGTTTGAGGAGACGGCTGAGAAGATTGCGAGGGAAGAATGCGCACCCAGACGGGAGGATAGACATCTAATTGGATACTTCATCGATAATGAACTTAGGTGGGCAGCTGATTGGAGATCAAGCAACGAGCTATTCGACGATTACATGCTCCTTCCACCAGAAGCGGAGGGCAAAAAAGCCCTTGTAAAGTTTCTCAGGGAAAAATATGGGGAAATATCCTCGCTGAATAGGGTCTGGGGAACCAGCTTCTCCTCATTTGATGATCTCCTTTTGGAGAGAGAAGCTCCAAAGGTGTCGGCTGTAGACATTGATAGGCGAGGCTTCCTAAGAATCATCGCTGAGCAATACTTCAAGTTAACCTATAACATTATTAAAAAATACGATCCCAATCATCTGATTCTTGGATGTCGGTTCGCATATAAGCCGCCTAATGAGGTTCTCTATAGCTGCATAGGCTACACTGACGTTCTCTCAGTTAACTGTTATACAAACCCCTACAGCAACGATCTTGAATTGAGAATCATGGATCTAAAAGAAATTTATAGGATAACATGTTTGCCAATAATGATAACGGAGTTTTCTTTTAAGGCAATGGATTCAGGGCTTCCGAATAGTAAGGGAGCAGGCGTACCAGTCAAGACACAGGCGGAAAGAGCAAAATATTATGAGGAGTACGCTAAAGCCATGATCAAGCAGCCTTTCATTATCGGCTATCACTGGTTCCAGTACAGTGACCAACCGTATGAGGGAAGGTTCGATGGGGAGAACAGCAACTTTGGGCTTGTGACAATACGCGATGAACCCTGGGAGACGCTGGTTCAAAAAGCAACCATAGTAAATCTGGAAGCTGAACTCGCTCATTTGAAGGGAGAAGAGTAGCCTAAAACTGCAGGTTTGAAAAATGCTCCTCCACCTAAAAATAAAATGTCAGATGTAATTGATTCCATAAACCGGCGTAGGCAGTGGCAGAGCTTCACTTAAAAGCTTCATTATCGGCTCAATCTTCACTCTGGATCTCTCCTTTTCAGGCGAATTGAAAAATAGCAATGTGAAATCCGTTGGCTCAAGAATTAAAGAATTGCCCTTGATGAATATCTTAACCTTCTCATTATAGTCCTCAACCTTAATTTCTGAGACTATTTCGGCGCCAACCCTCTCGATCAGGTAGATTTTAGCCTTTTCAAAGAAGAGTTTAGGATTTAATATGAGCATATTTGCCTCAGAGTCCGGGGAGGGTTTTCTCAATCCGTATTTCTCTAAAAACCTTAATAGTTCCACATCTTGAAATGGCACCGCTAGTTCAATGCAACTAGGCTGCTCGCTTTGAAGTATATGGGCAATTAAATGTGCAACGTAGATTCTTGAACCTGCATACTCCCATACTTTCAAACGATTCATTTTTGAAAGGGAAGATACGGCAACGTATGCCAATGGGTCATCATTAATCATGGCTAAGTAAATCTTGTACTCTAAATCATTATATTTAGGTGGTGTGAAGAAAATTTTAGTGAGCATCTGAAAATCTTCTAAACTGCGCTCGTATCTGACTGGTTCCTTCTGATATATTGCAGCGATATCGTTTATGTGGTTATTACTGCAAATAATTATTTCGAAATCTTTTTCTTCAGCGGTCATCTTGATGGGTGACGCAACGTTGTATAGGTAAACTATTCCGGATTTAAAGCATCCAAGGCGCCTATAAAGCCCTCTATCGCCTGAAATCATGACGAAATCTATTCCGTCCCTCCTCATTTTATTTAGGGCATCTGCAACTAGGGCTGAGGCATACCCCTCTTGTCTATAACCCTCACGGGTACATACGGATCCTATCATGCCAACATTAAACCATGAGCCGCAAATTAAAAGACGGCCCTCCCACACGCCGACATGTGAAATGACATGGTCATCCTTAACGATCACCCTTAGATTCTCGAGATTATTCTCATTAAACATGTGTAAGAATGCATCGCCCATTATTGGCGGAAAACCATATGGAAGCATGAAAATCTGGTTTGCGAGATTAACTATCTCAGGGAATTCTTCAGGTTTAGCTGCCCTAGGCCCCTCCAGCATTTCTAAGCCTCCGATGGGCTATTCTCCAAATATTTTAAGAATTCTCTAAGGGCTATTATCGAACCATATGCGATTTTTCTCCCGCCGTTTCTTAAGATTTCTCTAACATCTTCAGTGCTTAGGAATTCCCCCTCAGAGATCTCCTGGGCGTTTGGCTCAATCTGTCCATTATGTTTACATAGGTAGAGAACTGAGATTTCACGTTCCTCCTCAGAGAAGCACTTGAACTTGCATATCTCCTTTAATGGAGCCTCTATGCCAAGCTCCTCCCTCATCTCTCTCTTGGCAGCTTCCTCGTAGCTCTCCCCATACTTAACATGTTCTGTTGCTGAGCAAGCGTAATAACCTGGATAAAGCTCCTTTCTCATCGAGTGCTTCTGCAAAAATATCTCTCCCTTACTATTAATAACTACCACGTATACCGATCTGTGAATGAGCCCTTCTCGATGACATTTGCTTCTGGCAGCCCTTCCGAGAACCTCATCATTTTCATCGACAACGTATAAATATTCTTCTTCAGACTCGCGCACTGGATACATGCACTCCTGGAAATTGAGGACATTTTTTGAGTAAAACAATTAATAAATCTTGCTGAAAATTATTAAAATGCGAGATGTTATCAGCAGGAGGGGTCACATGTGACCGATTGGATTTTTACGCATAGTGATGGTGATGGCATATGTGCTGGCGCTCTGGCTTTGGCTGCCAACCCTGATGCAAAAGTTTTCTTTACTCATCCCTATGGGCTTCTGGAGGATCTTGGAAATGCCGGAGAGGGCGATGTTGTAATAATATGTGATATAGCCCTTCCAGAGGATAATCTTCAGACAATTCTAAATAGGTTTTCGGAATTCAGCGATCTTGGTGGGCTCACATATATCGATCATCACCCCCTACCGGAAGGCTTATCATATAAGGATATCCCGGGAAAAGTTATCCACAGCCTAAACTCATCAGCTTCAGAGTTAACATACATATTTTTCCATGAGAAGATCAACCCCCTTCTAAGCAGGGTTGCAATATACGGCGCCATAGCAGACTATCTGGATGACACGCTGGTTATATGCGATCTGCTTCACAGATGGGATAAAAGAACGTTATACTTCGAGACCGGGATCCTCGTTCAAGGAATTGAAGGGCAAAAAAGAAATCATGACTTTAAGCGTAGTGTGCTTGCTCACCTTGCCAAAAATAATTCGCCGGACACCCACCTAAAGCTTCTAGAATCAGCCATAGAAAACACGCGCAGAGAAGAGGAGCTGATCAAAACTTTAAGTGAGCATATTCATGTGAGTGGGCTAGTCGCCTATGCGATTGATGTGCAATTTTCGCTTGGAAAAACATCTATATATGTTAGGGCGCTGAGTAACGCTATTGTGGGGGTGGCTAGAGAGAGAAGAAAGGGAAAAATAGACATGAGCCTGAGAACATGCGATAGAAGCATAGATTTGAATAGCATGCTGCGCCGTATAGCGCCGAAATTGGGTGGAAGTGGAGGCGGCCATCCTTTAGCGGCTGGAGCGAGGGTCCCTGAGGAAAAATTTGATGAGTTTATCAAAGAACTAAATAGGACGCTCACATCTAGTAAGAATTGAAATAATCGGTTTTTCCAATTGTTTCCCAATCTTTTACAATTGAAAGTTTCACTTTCAGAACCGTGAAGAGGTTGGGTTCTGCTACTTATGCTGATGATCACTATTATTCTTCAGGTTCGCTGAAAATCTTAAATACCTCCATAGCTGGCATGACGTTTCCCTGTTCATCAAATAGCGCATTGGCTCCTCCAAACCATGCATTAAGCCCGCTTACTGGTATAGGCTCAGGGTACCACCAAAGAACCCCCAGCCCTAGGTCATTAGGTGTTTTAAGAATCGAGAGAATAAGCTCAGCGAGGAATGCTCTCTGCCCCTCAGGGCTCATCGGCCGCTCCATATATTCAGGATTAGCGTACTCAACTTGGCTAAAGTCAACGCTGCGATGTGGATACGCTGTTTCCACTACGAGGACGTCCTTGTCAAAGCGTGTTGCAGCGTTATTTAGGTTTTCTCGTAAAGCATCGATGGTACCGTGCCACCATGGATAATAGCTTAAGCCAATGATATCGTAGGAAACATTGTGCTTCTCAAGGTTTTCAAAGAAAAATTTTGTCCCCGCCCAATCTCCGCCGCGGTCAATATGAATTAAAATTTTAACTTCGCTCTCTCCTGCGCCGTCTTTAATTCCTTGAATGGCGGCTTTAAGTAGACGTGTAAATTTACCCCATTGTTGCTCAGGGTCACCCACACCGTAAAGTTTACCGTCAGGCCAAAGCATTCCGTTTGTTACCTCATTGCCCGGCTGAACTATCTCTGGAAGTACACCCTCATCTCTCATAGTTCTGATGCAGTCGTATGTGTAGCTGTAAACTTTTTCAACTAATTCCTCAAATTCCAGATTTCTCCAGGCTTCAGGTTTAAATTGCTTCCCCGGATCAGCCCATGTATCGCTGTAATGGAGATCAAGAAGCAGTTTCGCCCCGCTTTTCTTAATTCGCTTAGCAAGTTCTATCGTGTATGGTAAATCGTTAACCACAACGTCAGTGTAAGGCGGATTTACAAAAAGGCGTAGGCGGAAACAGTTCGCACCATGCTTCCTCATGATTAAGATTGCATCGCTGATTTTTCCCTCATCGAAGAATAACCCACCCATTTCCTCAATTTTACGTAAGGCGGAAATATCCCCGCCAACAAGGAACTCTTTTCCCTCAACCCTAGATCTTAACAATCTTTTTATTTCCTCCTCAACAACATTTCTATTCGCCATAAAGTATTTTTGCGCCACTATGAATAAAGTGGGAAATCCAAAAATTAATCCCACGACCAAAAATGCCATTGGTAACCTTTTGATTTTCCGCATCAAACTTTACCCTTCATTCATCATGATCCGAAATTTCCCTGAAAGATCAATATTTTTCTCCAATAACTTGAGCATGCGTTAAGGTAAAAATTTATTTCTGGGATGATGCATACTTATCTTGCCGATGACGAGAGCCATATTCCTGATTTATGAGGGACCCTGGGGTATCTGAGGCATATGATGACCGCTGGGATTTTAAGCAAATCTTTTTAAATAATGTGGTGATTTTAGTTAACTCATCAATATTATGGCAAAAGAATATGAGGTGCTCTTTCATTGGGTTTAGAGGAGGAGGTTGCTGAGAAAGCTAAGGCTAATGGGTGGCACGTCGAGCTTAGGAAGAGGCATGGAAGCCGGATTCAAGATCTTATCCTCAGTAGGGGAGGCTTGGTGCTTGTCGTTCAAGTTAAGGACTACTCCTCCCCCGCAGGGCCTAGTACTGTCACCCAAACTAAAAGGGACTTTGATGAGTATATTAGGCATTTGCTTGAAGAAAGGCTCGGCGTGATCGTTGTGCCCATACTTATCTCGAAGAGCATTTCTGATAAAGCAAGAAAAAGAGCATTATCCTACGGTGTAAGATGTTATAGCCCAAGTGAATTTGAGAATGCTCTCCGATGAAAATGCGCTTTTAGAACCTAGATATTAAGGTTATTTTAACTTTTTGCTCCGGATTTTGGAGCTTCCTTACGATTTCCCTTGACAGGTCGCATGCGGCCTTAGTGGCTTTTATAGCTATTGTTCTACCGCATACATAGTTGCTTTTTCTTACGACCATCTCTGTTGGATGGGTGAACATTAAGTAGGGGCTGCCGAAAGCCTTAACGATTTCCACGTCGCCTTCAACCTCTACAATTATTGTTATCTCTGAATTTGGCTTTTTAGCAGCCTCCTTAAACTCGCGGCTTAGATCCCTTGCAGATTTATTGGCTTTTACAGCTATTACGCAGTCCCCCCTCTCAGTTAGATGCTCATCCCTCGTTATTTCAAAGGTTGTTTTATGCGTCGACCTTGTAAGGCTGTGTCCGAATGCAATAACTTCCTCAACAACCTCCATGAGGCTTATCCTCCATTTTTGATCGCTTAAAGGCTCTGCTGGATGTAAATATATAAAATTTGCCCGCATGGAAACCTTAATAATTTTCTTATAAAATTATTTTATGGCAGTGAATGACCTTATGATTTCGGAGAGAATTTTTCGAGCCTACGATATACGTGGGATCTATGGCTTAGAACTGGATGCCGATGCGGCTAAGCTGATAGGTAGGGCGATAGCAACATATGTTGGCGGCAGAGGCAAAACTTTTATTGTTGGTAAAGATGTGCGATTAAGCAGCAAGCCTCTAGGCGACGCGCTTATAGAGGGCATGGTATCCGGAGGCTTAGACGTGGAGGACGTGGGCACCGTCACAACACCCCTGCTATACTTCGCCACGATGCATTATGGTAAGGATGGCGGCGTCATGGTTTCGGCATCCCATAATCCGCCTGAATGGAATGGTTTTAAAATACTGCTCAGCAAGGGTTTTGTTTGCATGGGCATGGGTATGGAGGAGCTGAGGGATATAGCCATTAAAGAAGCCTTCCAAAGTGCAAAGATGGGAACCGTTAAAGTTAATCCGAAGGTCATTCCCGATTATGAAGACTATATTTCAGAAAAGGTGAATATTGGAAAGCCTCTTAACGTTATAGCCGATCCTGGGGGTGGATCATGCACGATGTTGATCCCGAGAGCCTTTGAAAGGGCAGGTTTAAATGCTCATGTAATTTACGGTGAGCCTAACGGCTCATTCTCTAAGCATCCGCCGGAGCCGGATGAGCGTACATTAAACGAGCTAAGGACGCTTGTTCTGGAGAGGCATGCTGATTTCGGAGTTGGCTTTGATGGAGATGGGGACAGAGCGGTTTTCATAGATGATGAGGGCAGAATTGTTCCAAGCAACGCCGTTTTAACCATGCTTTCAAGGCACCTTCTTAGAAAGCATAGGGGTGAAGCGGTAGTTTATGAGGTTAGCTGCTCATTAATCGTTGAGGAGACGATAAAGGCTTATGGTGGGAGACCCATTTTAAGCCGGGTTGGACATACATATATTTATGAAAAAATGATTAAGGAGAATGCTGTATTAGGCGGGGAGACAAGCGGGCACTTCTACTTTAGAGATATACACAGCTTTGACGATGCCATATACGCAAGTCTGAAAGTGGCTGAAGCCATATCGGAAGAGGGCTTAAGGCTTTCAGAGATAGTTGATTCCCTACCGAAGTATCCGCAGATACCGGTGAAAAATTACGGTTGTCCAGATGAGAAGAAGTTTAGGGTGGTTGAGGAATTAGCTGAGGACTTTAAGAATTCCGGGCATGAAACAGTAACCCTTGACGGGGTGAAAGTAATTCTCGAAGATGGATGGTTTTTAATAAGGCCATCAAATACGCAGCCATTAATAAGGCTGACAGTGGAGGCGAAAAATGAGGAAAGATTAAGGGAAATTGCATTGTATGCTGAGAAAACAATCTTGAAAAAGATTGAGCATATCAAGCAATGAAATTAAAAATGTGCCTAGCCCCATTTTAAGTAATTAATGATGCTCAAAAGCAGATCTGAATAGCATTTATAGCCGCCATTCTCATTCTTCCCAATTTTTAACCTAGTGGATAGCGCAATAGCGCAGCTATCCCGCCCAGCGACTTAATTTTCAGCCCAGCTTCATGCTCAACGCTTATTATTCTAACCTTCCCACCTTTTTCCTCAACTTCACGTATAAGTTTCTCTAATGCTGAAATTTCCTCGCTGGATGATTCTCTAAACATTTCATCTGTTATAAGTATCTCTTCAACGGCGCCCATTAAAACTGCCCTTTCAACATCGCTTAAACCGTACGCTGCATCGCCGCGTCCCTTGCCCAAACGTCTTAGAACCTCTTCAACAGCCTCAGCCTCCTCAATTATGCGCGCATGCCTTAAAGCCCTCGCTAGTATGCCGGAGCGCATAGCCTCGTAGATTCCTGCGCTGCCGCTGCTATTCACGCTTTTTATATCGATGATTTTCTCCCTTATCGCCGGCGCATTCTCCTTAAGAAACTTAACAAAGTTGTTCTTAATGAATCCTAATCCTAAAATTACTATCGGGCCTTCAACCGAGCTTATTAGGACTTCAAGGGTCTTTAAGGCGGATTTAAACATCTCATTGAGGGTTCTAAGCCGCTCCTCCTCCATATGTTTTCCCGGGAGGCTGATTCTTTCTTCAGCGGCAATCTCCGGTCCGAAACCCCTTAAAACGGCGGCGGAGTAACCTTCATCGTCGATGTTCATCACGATTATGGGCATAATCCCCCTCTCGGAGGCGCGCTTCAGCTGCTTAATATGATATTCTAGCCAGCGCTCTTTAATTATCTTCAACGGAGTGTTTAATGTTATGTTTAGCGTATGATGCGATCCTAAGGCTCCAATCTCATCAGGTGCATCACAAACTATTCCATGAATTCTCAAGCGGTTCAGCATCCGATCCCATAAGATGCTTTCAACTTTGATTCCTAAAACAAGCGATATCCGCCTGCCCTTTTCTGGGCGTTCGTAGCGATCTCCGAAACGCACCTCACGGGTTGTCCTAGAATATACGATGTCGCCCCTTTGAATAACATTATACAGCACCCAGAAATCATCCAAAAACTCCGGGGTAACGGTGACTTGGTTATGCTTAATGTCCATGTCTAATATCTTCACGCATAATTCCTCCCATTACGTTAAATAGATTCTATCAATCTTCATTCTATTCTCCACCCGAGTATGCTGCCGACATACCAATTATGTAAGCGACCATAAATAAGCATGGTGCATGGTAGATTCGCTTTTAATGGTTACGGTGGGACACCGTACTTTACTCAGAGCCTTTCGCTTACTGCCTCAGACCAGATGTATAAAGTGGTAAGGGGAGATTAATAGAATCATATTTATTCAAGGATGAAGTTGAAATGATTGTGAGAGGCAAGGCATTAACGGTGAATCTTGACTTTAACTTGGTTACGGGAAGATTTCTGCAGCGGATAAACAGATTTAAGGTTCTGGTTGAGATTGATGGTGAAGAATCTTATGCGCATCTGCCAAACTCCGGCAGGCTTGCAACGGTACTACATTATGGAATCGAAGCATATTTAAAGAAGGTTGAAGACAAGTTTTCCGGCAAAAACCCGTATAGACTTTTTGCGGTACAGCGGGTTGGAGTGCCAATCATTGTGGATGCGCAGTTCTCAAATATAATAGCGAAAATGGCTATTGAGCATGGTCTTATTGATAGTTTAGCGGACTATAAGGTTAGCGGAGAAAACTTTAGGGTAGACGAGCATGTGGGAGCTAGGCTGGACCTGATGCTGGAAAGAGGAATGGAGAAATTTTACATTGAGGTGAAAAGCGTAACTCACGCAGTGAATGGCGTAGCTTTATTCCCAGATGCCCCAACATTAAGAGGAAGAAAACACATACAAGAGTTAACTGCGCTGGTAAGACGCGGATTTAAGTCTGGAATAATATTCTCAATTCAGAGACCTGACGCAATAATGATGAAGCCGAACGTTGAGGTTGATCGGCATTTCACTGAGCTTCTAAGGGAAGCTGTGGTTGAGGGCGTAAAAATATTCACATTAAACTCGACTCTTCAGCCGCCTAGAAGCATAAAAATAGAGCCGAACAGGCCAACATTCACATTTTAGCCTAGATGAGATGACAAAAATGGGGCGGCGCATGCAAGTCTATCTTCGCTAATAATCTGGGAAGTGCGCTTATATCCGATGTAAAGTTGCCTACTAATTTTATGCTTCAATAGCTCTAACTACTTCTAGATTTCCAACAGGATTAAAAAGAAAAATTTTATTTAGAAGTCGCTTATCGGAACAATTCAACCTCTATGCCGACACCTTTCTCCTTGGCCCTCGTATAGGCTAACCATGCTGCGGCGCAGTCCTGTATTCCTAAACCCACTGACTTAAATAGCGTAATCTCAGAGTCAGATGTTCTACCCGGCTTTAATCCAGCTGCTAACTCGCCTAACTCAGCGTATATGTCCTTTTCAGTGATTATTCCTGCCTTTAGTGGGATAATTATGTCACCTGCCTCCTCTAAAGCTGCGGACTTTTGGTCAACAACAATCTTTGCCTTCTTAATCACTGTTTCATCGACTTCTCTCACATCCGGCTTAAATGAGCCTATTAAATTTAAGTGTGTACCAGGTTTTACCCAGTTTCCGTTGAAGACAGGGATTTTCGATGTTGTTGCAGTAACTATGATGTCTGATTGAACTACAAGTTCTCTGGGTTCACATGCTTCCACCGGGATTCTAAGAACCTCGGACATTTCGCTGGCAAACGATTCCGCTCTTTCCTTAACTATATCATGCACAAGGGCTCTTTTTATGTCTCTTGCAACACACATGGCCATCAATTGGGTTCTCGCCTGAACACCAGCGCCAAAAATTCCAATAATCTTCGAGTCTTTTCTGGCTAAATATTTAGTGGCCACCCCGCAAACGGCCCCTGTCCTCATCGCGGTTACAAGCGTCCCATCCATTATCGCTAAGGGGGCTCCTGTCTCCGAATCATTCAGTATTATCGTTGCCATTATTGTCGGCATATTCTTCTCTAAGTTTTTCTCGAAGACCGTTACAATTTTGGTTGAGAGGGAACCCATTCTTCCTAAATAAGCCGGCATTATACCTATCCAACCGTGCTTCTCAGCTAGCGTTATAGTTGCCCTCATAGGTAAAATAGCGGTGCCACTTTGCAATTCTAAGAATGCCGTCTCAACGTATTCCATAACGTCTTTCATGTTCAATAATTTTTCAAGATCGGACCTTGAAAGCATCAAGACCATGAATAATCCCGTCTCTCGCTGGAAGCCTAAACCTTAATGTTCTTAATTTTCTCTATGAGCGCTTTCAGTTCCTCTTTTTCCTCCTCGCTCACGGGAAGTAGAGGTCTCCTTGGAGGGCCGGTTCTTCTACCTAGAATTTCAAGGCCTGCTTTTGAGAGCTGCGCAAATTTTCCAGTTTCCTCAAGAAAGTTTAGAAGCGGGAGGAGTTCGAAATAAAGGGAGCGCGCACCCTCAATGTTATTCTCTTTGCATGCAAGTTCAAAGAGTTTGCTTGTGTGCTTAGGAAACATGTTTGCCGCAACGCAGACCCATCCCTTTGCACCCATCAAAAATGATTCTAATGCAAGATTATCAGATCCGCAAAACACGGTCATTTTGCCCTTTGTTAAATGAATGATCTTCCAGATTCTGGTGATGTCTCCGCTGCTCTCCTTAACGTGGCTTATATTGTCTATTTCAGACAGTTTGGCGATGAATGACGGTTGCATGTCAACCTTGCTTGTCCAGGGATTGTTATATACCATTATGGGTAAATCAATCGCCTCCGCTATTCTCCTATAATGCTCATACAGTTCGTTCTCCTTAGGTTTAGTGTAGAATGGGGGAACAATCATCACTCCATCCGCGCCAACATCCTTCGCGTATCTGCTTAACTCTATTACCTGTCTCGTAGCGCAAGCACCCGTTCCGACAATAACTGGGACTCTGCCATTCACATGGTCAACTGCTTCCTCCGTTACCTTCTTATGCTCCTGAACTGAGAGCGAAGCAAACTCGCCTGTGCTTCCGCATACGATGATTCCGTGGATGCCATTTTCAATGTAGAAATCGATGTTTTCCCTAAGAGCCTTTAAATCTAGATTTTCATCCGTCGTGAAGGGAGTAATGGCTACAACAAAAGTTCCCTCAAGCCTTCTCAAATAATTCACCTCTTGTTAAGAGGAATGTGGCAGGCTTAATATATCTTTCGAAGTAAGCATTTTTATTTGCACTGCAAAATAGACTGATTCAGCCATCCATAATTCAGCAGCCGGTTAAGCTTATCAGCCATGGGGTTGCTTGCCCTCGAATTTTTAATTTTTAAGATACGTTAATTTGTTCTAGGCTGGGCTCATCTTAGAAGTTCCATCAGTATACGCAATTTTTTGAGATGAAAATGGCAGATTTGCGCATCTCTTAAAAGTTAGGGAGCTAATTCTCATCTTTAAGGCGCATTTAGATGAGAGTAGGTTTCCATACGTCAATATATGGCTCCGTTGATAAGGCCGTTGATAGAGCGCTGACGATCGGGTGTAACACGCTTCAGATGTTCACGAGAAACCCGCGCGGATGGACTGCTAGGCAACTTAGAGATGATGAGGTTAAAGCGTTCATAATCAAAGTTGAAAGGAATGATGTCAGGCCTGTTTTCGGCCACATGCCGTATTTGTCAAATTTAGCATCGCCGAAGGATGAAATATACATAAAGTCAATTGAGACACTTATAGCTGAAATGAATAGATGTGAAAGGCTCAAGATCCCTTATTTAGTGACGCATTTGGGAAGCCATCTTGGATACGGGGCTAGAATAGGTTTGGAGAGGGTAATTAAAGCTATAGATAAAGCGTTTTCAGTTGCTGGTGAAAGTGTTACGCTTCTCCTTGAAAATACCGCTGGGACAAGAAATAGCGTAGGCGGGTCCTTCAGCGATCTTCAATACATAATTGAGCGGGTGGCACATCAGGATAAAATTGGAATATGCTTCGATACATGTCATGCATTCGCAGCTGGCTACGACTTGAGGACTGAAGAAACCATGGAGAAGGTTATGAGAGAGATAGAGAGGACGGTGGGCTTCGCCAGACTGAAACTTGTTCACTTAAACGACTCCCGTGGCGACTTAAATTCACATATAGACCGGCATGAACATATAGGCCTAGGTAAGATTGGGGAGAAGGGCTTTAGAAATGTATTGCGGAGTAAAATTGCAAGCTTACCGCTAATACTGGAAACCCCAAAAGACAGCGTGAGAAGCGACTTGGAAAACCTGGTAAAAGTAAAGGAGCTAGCGGGAGTTAAATCCCAGCTAGATATCTTATGACGACAGGGCTTCGAAGAAGAGATGGGTGAGGGGTAGTCTGGAATAGCTGGCGAAATAGGTTTTCTAATAGCTGATTAGACCCTAATAAAATGCGATTAAAATGGGCATAAAAATACAACTTCAAGAGGCTGGATTCCTCAGAAAATCTCTCCGCAAAAACATCAACTGTAGCAATTTTTTCCTAGGGATATCAACTGTAGCAATAGATTAAGGGAGAAGATAGGTTTTAAGGATGGCTGAAAGGAGATATGCCTCTTCGGAAATCTATAAATCGTCTCACGTTCTCACCTAGCGAAAATGCGACAAGAAATTTTTCACAGAATTTAAGCCATCTAGAGACGCTGCCTAAGAATGGAGACCTAAACAGTTTTAATGAAAACCTAAACTGGACATGTTCCACAATATTCGCATTTCTCAAGCAGATACGAAAGCCGTGAAAATCAGAAGAGAAATTCTCAGGAATGGCGGGCCCGGGGGGAATTGAACCCCCGACCCCCGGGTTAAAAGCCCGGTGCTCTATCCTTGCTGAGCTACGGGCCCCGCCATATTTTGAAGATTAAAGCCCAATTTATTATTTTCTATTCTTGCGACGCCTGAACATTATTATTGCGTTTTTTCCGATCTGAACAAGCGCAGCCGTAACAATGCTTAATAATATTAGAGCATCTAATTAAATAGTTTTAATTTGGGGAGAAGCGTTGCGGTTTCGATGTCCTGAGTGCGGTTACAAGTTTGAAGTCTCTCTCATTAGATTATTGTTTGTTAAGCGTTTCCGGGGCAGAGATCCTATCCCTACAAAGACGGCTTATTATTTAAAATGTCCAAGGTGCTGCAAAAAATTCTGGTTAACTCCCATTGATGAGCTTACTCCCTAAACTAAAACTCGGAGTGTCTCCCTCCTCCTTATTTCGTATTGAGAAATTTAAAGAATTTAACATTTATAAATTAATTAAAATAATAAATAAGCTTATGTGCGCATTTAAGGAAACTGTGGTTTATTTTAGCCGTCCAGGCGAGGAGAACACTGATTCCGTTTTAGCTTTAGCAAAGAGAAGATCCGAGGAGCTTGGGATAAGGGACATAATTGTCGCCTCCACTAGAGGGGCGACAGGGGCTAAAGCCTCGGAAATATTTAAGGGATATAATCTTGTTGTGGTAACTCATCACACGGGTTTTAGGGAGCCCGGGCGTCAAGAGCTAACCAAGGAGAATCGTCAAATAATAGAGAAGAACGGTGGGAGAATCCTTACTGGAACACATGTCTTCATGAATGTTGAGAGGGCCATAAGAAGCAAGTTTGGCACAGCCTATCCAGCGGAGATGATGGCTCAAACCTTAAGGTTATTCTGCGAGGGAATGAAGGTTGCTGTTGAAATTGCTGCGATGGCAGCTGATGCCGGGCTTATACCCGTGGATAGGGAGGTAATAAGCATAGCTGGAACTGGGAGGGGCGCTGACACAGCAATAGTGATTAAACCCGCAAACTCCTCAAGAATATTTGATATGGTAATTAAAGAAGTAATAGCTAAACCTAGAGGATAAGTATAACCCGTAAATCTTTACGGAAAGTTTACGTATACATATTCACATATTGAGGGATGATTAACATGTTGAAGCGGAGACTTGGCAAAACAAACCTTATGGTTTCAATAATAGGTTTCGGCGCAATAAAGCTGCCGCTCATAGATAGGGAAACCTCCGGTAGGATACTTAGTAGGGCTCTTGACCTCGGCATAAATTTCATTGACACCGCGAGAGCATACGGCGACAGCGAAGAGAAAATAGGTTTAGCCATAAGTAATAGAAGGGATGAATTTTACATATCGACAAAAAGCGGGGCCCTCACATATGAAGACATGAAAAAAGATGTGGAAGCAAGCCTGAAAAACCTCAGAACAGACTACATAGATTTATACTTATGCCACAACCTCCGATACCCTGATGATTATAATAGAGCTATGAGCTCAGGCGGGGCTATAGAGGCTCTGAAGGATGCGAGGAGGGAGGGCATCATAGGGCACATAGGTTTCAGCTGTCACAGGTTCCATGAAACTATGGAGAGGGGCATAAGATCGGGCTTGTTTGAGGCAATAATGGTCTCATATAATATGCTGGACGACGAATCCGTTGGGGAGAGAATACTGCCCTTGGCCAAGGAGAGTGATGTAGGGGTTATAGCCATGAAGCCCCTTGCAGGAGGTTTCCTAGCATCTCCACCCCAGGAGCTTGTTAAGCGAGCCGGAATCCCAATAAACGCTGAGACTGCGCTTAAATTCATCATATCTAATGATGCGGTCACTACGGCTATACCTGGAATGATGAGGATGGAGGAGGTTGAAGAAAACGCCCGAATCGGCGAAAACTTCGCATATATGAGCGGCGAGGAGCTAAAAATGGTTAGGGAAGCCGCTAAGTTAATAAGCGAAAGCTTCTGCCGCGGATGCGGCTACTGCCAGCCGTGTCCTCAAGAAGTGCGCATACCGGTTATCCTGCGTCAGCTGGCATACTACAAGAACTATGGCTTAACTGAGTGGGCTAAATGGCGATATAAAATGGTGGAGGTTAAGGCTGATTCTTGCATTCAATGTGGGCAATGCGTTGAGAAATGCCCATACGGATTGAATATTCCAGAGATGCTTAAAGAGGCTCACATGTTATTATCTAGTTAGCTCTCTAAAGGCAGGTTAAATCAGTTTAAAGGTAAATCGCAGTCTAGCGTCAATAACCAGTTTAGAGCTGTTATTTTAAGATTCAAAGGATTTTTATTTTTAAACCTAAATAAATTATTTAATGAGAAAGCATGTTGATTAAAAATTTTCTGAGCAATCTGGCTTCTGAAAGGGCTCCGGGGCCGCGCCCATCATTCACGGTTCTAGACGTCCTAAGGTTTCTCAGAATTTTAGTCTCTTCAGGAACGATTGGGCGTGGAAAAATATCTAAGAGTTTAAGTCTGGGTGAGGGGGCAACTAGAACGATACTGAAGCGTCTGGTGGAGGCGAATCTAGTTGCTAAATCAAGAAACGGCTGCTCATTAACATCTAAAGGTAGAAGGTTATGGGAGAGTATTGAAAGCGTTATGCCAAGGATAGTTGAGATTGGAGGGAACGAGTTAACGCTGGCCCCATTTAATGTGGCGGTTTTAGTCAGGGGACGCGTTGGAAAAGTGGGGAGTGGATTGGAGCAGCGTGATGCCGCTGTGATGGCTGGTGCGAAGGGCGCCGTAACAATCGTATTTAAAAATGGCAGGTTAACTATTCCAAGTGTAAGCGTAAACTTGGAGAGAGATTATCCAGCGGCCTTTAGAGATATAATGCGTCTGATGAAGCTTGAGGAGGACGATGTTATAATAATCAGTAGCGCAGATACGCTTAGGAATGCTGAATATGGCGCACTTGCAGCTGCTTGGTCAATAATAGATGTGTAGCCGCTTAATGTGCTAATATGTTATTTTCTCACCGCCAGCGAATATGCGCTCTAGGGCAGCGTTTAACTCCGTAAACCCCTCATTAGTCTTGGCTGACACCGATATTAATGGGAAGTTTAAGCCCAGCTGATAAATTGCCCTACTAAGCCTGTAACTTAATAGGCGTCCTTCCCCCTCAAGCCTCTTATCTATTGCGGCTTCAAGAGTAGACCTATCCTCAGACCATTCCACGATTGTATCAACATCTCCCTGAGAAAGCAAATCGCATTTAGATAAGACATGCAGTTGCGGTAGAAGGAAGCGCATATAGACCGCCGCGGAGAGGAACATGTTTGAGACGTAGTTGAGCGGGTTCAGTGAAAAGACAGCGTCAAAAAGGTATATTATGGCTTTTGGATCCTTGCTTATTTCTTTGGCTATATATGGTCCGCTGGCCCTAAAGGCGAAAAGCTCCATTTGCCCCGGCGTATCAACAAGTAAAATATCCGGATTGAAACCCTCTATCTCCTTGCTTATATTCTCGATTTCGCCAGCAATCAGATCTGCCGCCATGATAAGCGCACCGTTCGGTCCAAGATCATATTCCTCCATTATCTCATCAATAGTTACATAGTCGCGGACGTCAACGTCCGGTGTATAAGGCAGTTTTACTGCGCCAGGATCAAGATTCAACGTTGCAACATCCTGCTCACTAATTTTGAGCCATTCGCTGAAGGACGCTGTTAAGAGAGATTTGCCTGAGCCAGCTGTTCCAATTATGAAGGCGATAAAAACCATCTTATTCAGCCCCTTTCTATCTTGAATGGAAACTTAAAAGATTATCCCTGAAGCATGCTTTAGATTCCTAGGGAAAGGAAAATATTGTTGACGCTTATATCTGTATCGCCTGTATTCTTCCCCCTCTGACACGTATGATCTCCGAGATTTGCAATATCGCTCTCTCAATCCTTCGCCTAGCCGCATCCTGCTCATCAGAGGTTGTTGAGAAGTGCAACTCAATATGATGGGTCTTCTCCGATATTCTCGGATGGGATTTTATGTACACGTAGGGGTTATCACGCATAACCTCTTCGATTATGGGGGCCATGTCGGATTCAGGTACGCCCCTAACCTCTAGGCTGGTCTCATAGAACGTTAGGTTTCCAGATATTTCGCGTAGAAGGGGCTCAATAGACTCCTCAAATATTGCCATCATCTCCTGCGGGACGCCTGGAAGCATAACTAGGCTTACGTCTTTATGTTCAATGAGGACCCCCGGCGCGGTTCCAACAGGGTTCGGCAAGGGCTTAGCACCCCTAGGTAATCTGGCCATCTTAACCCTGTAGGGGGTCATCTCAAACTTTTCCATCCGTCCCTCAGCAACATACCTCTCATATGTTTTTCTAATCATTTCTAGAGCCTCCTTATTCTCCTCAAGATCCTTATCGAGGGCTTTAGCAACGCCTTCAAGGGTTTTATCGTCGAATGTTGGTCCTAGGCCGCCAGTTACTATGATGAAGGCAGGTTTACGCTGGATAGATTCCCTAACGATTGAGGATATCTCGTCTAAGTCGTCTCCTACTACGGTTATTCTCCTAACGGGTAAGCCTAAACTTGTTATCTTTTTCGCAAGCCAGTGGGCATTAGTGTTCAGGGTTTTACCTATGAGAAGCTCGTTTCCAACGCAAATTATTTCCACATAAGCCGTGGACAAATTATTTCCTCCAGCATTAAGGATTTGCTCTAGATATACTTAAATTTAAAGATTAATTTTCTATGCGGATATAATACTTATCCTCTCCTCTTTAAGAAAATAGCAGAGGCGTATGGACGAATGTAAACGCTGCGCTCTTTAAGGCATGATCTTCTGGCATGGAAGTGGGATTTTTAGGGAATCTACTTTTTTCTCGAGAGCCACCACTGCAGATATTCCTTCCTAACCCTTTTCTGCTCCTCATCACCCCGCCCGGTCTTTTCACGGATTTTCTCCCTAACCTCAACAATTTCCTGAAGAGTAAGCGAGAGACCGCACCTTCTACACACGTAATGCTTAGTGCTACCTAGATACAGCATTTCTCCTCCACATTCGGGACAGTAGGGCATGGCTAAACCCTTCAAATCAAAGAAATAAGGGATGAACGAAAAGAAATATCTTTTGGTTTTAGTTAAAAGTCTTCAGCCCTCTATGCATGCTAAACTATTTCTTAGTTAAGTGCTCAATGAGGGTTGCTGCGATATGATAATATGCTGGCTTCGGCATATACGATTCATCAAAGATTAAAGCCGCACCATAACCACTAAAATAGCCCGGTATCCAAGAATACTTGTCCGTGAAACCCCACATTACAAAAGCTTTGCACCTCTCCGCGGATAGACATACTCTGAGAATATCACGATACATCTTTGCCTGCTCAACAAGGTCTTCCCATCTGGCGGGCATTCTGATTCGAACATCCATCTCAGTTATGTGAACTTCTAGGCCTAGGTCATTTAGGCGCTTAATATTAGCCGCTACTTCTTGCGGGTTTGATGGGTTCTCTAGGCTTACGTGCATCTGTAGCCCAACGCCATGTATTGGAACACCCTTCTCTAGGAGGCTCTTAACGAGATTATATATGGCGTTGGATTTTACGTTTAAGCCTTCAGCGCCATAATCGTTGTAGAAGAGTAAGGCTTGTGGGTCTGCCTCATGCGCCCATCTAAAGGCCATCTCAATATATTCTGGACCGATATTTCTCAGCCAGATGGTGTCTCTTAATGTTCCATTGTCGGCCATGGCCTCATTAACCACATCCCATGCGTAAATTCTTCCCTTATAGCGTCCCACAACGGTCATAATGTGCTCGCGCATAATGTTTATCCACTCTTCACGGGAATAATTTCCCTGCGCAACCCATGAGGGAAGCTGCTGATGCCACATAAGCGTATGCCCACGAACCTTCATCCCATTACGCTCAGTAAAACTAATTATGTAATCTGCATCGCTGAAGGAGTATGTGTCTGGTTGAGGATGAACTGGACCGAACTTTAGAGCGTTCTCGGTTGTCAAAATATTAAATTCCTGCTTAAGAGTATAGGCATAATCTGGGATATCAAGAAGACTACGTTCCACCGCAGCGCCAATATAGATCCCGCATTTTTCGGCAAGATTCCTTAAGGGTGGTATTGCCACCTTAACCACCGCGATCTGCCTTTTAAGATCTGAGATTTGGTTATATAAGTCTCTTATCTCTGTCTTAATGATCATGCCCTTAATGATGGAGCCAATGGCTAAACCGGCAATTAAACCGATAATCACTCCATGGAGTTCCCTTCTTAGTGGCATATTTACCCCTCAAGACGCTAAATAAATCTTTTTAAGAGAGGTGAAATAAATTTTTAGATGCGCCAACCCTTAAGAGTCAGATTATACGCAAGAAGCCGGGGTGGCAGAGCGGTAATGCGCTGGACTCGAGATCCAGTGGCCCTTCCCCGGGCCTCAAGGGTTCAAATCCCTTCCCCGGCGCCAAACCAAAGTTTTAAGAGTTAAGAGCCGAATATCTTCCAGACTCCTACTCATAATGTCGCCATTGGAACTGGGCATTCTCAATTATAAACCATGGCAGAATTATGAAGTTGATTTAGAGTTCTTTTCAGGTGGGCGAGGGGAGATTTATCGCTTAAATCACTTTTTAGTGTCTCTTGGTTGAGAAGGCTCTGTTACTTTAAGTGGGGGTTCTCCCTAGTTTAATCTTGGAGGTGATATGGTATTGTGATCTTTCGAGAGAGGACTCCCATGCATATTATCCTATATGGTGTTTATTTGGTTTTCGAGGGTTTGAGTTTTAGGGCTGCTTCCAGGGCTTTAGATGCCTTCGTCCATAGGAGCCATGTTTCGATATGGCGTTGGGTTCAGAAGCTTCCGCCTCTGGAACGCCTCTTCCTGGCTAGGAGGGTTCGCTGTTTCCTGGTGGATGAGACTATGGTGAAGGTTAGAGGCATGGAAGGCTGGGTCTGGGTTGCATACGAGCCCTATCAGCGCAGATTTCTAAGCCTATGGTTCAGCTGGATTAGGAGCAGCATGTCCGCTGAAGCCTTCCTTAGGCAGCTTATCAAGCGTTACGGGCGGCATCCAGTCTACACCGATGGAGCATCATGGTACCCTGAAGCGTGCAAGGCTCTAAACCTAGAGCATAGGCTCCTCAACGACGAGTATAAAAGCCTAATCGAGAGGGCCATCCAAGCTTTTAAGGACAGAACTGAAGCCTTCGACGACAACCATCCATGCAGAAGGCGCGGATGCAACCTAAACCATGTCAAGAACTGGCTCAGGCTCTTCAACCTTCACCAACAACCCGAATACCAGAAACTCATAACCCAACTCAAGGAGGCGATAAGCTTA
>JAGTQL010000095.1:0-2891 GCA_018396555.1 Candidatus Bathyarchaeota archaeon
ACCACAAGCCTAACATCATCCAACCTCTCAACAACATCTGCAAAAGCCTTAACAAGAATGTCAACCCCCTTAATCCTATGAATTCTACCCAAATACAACACTATTTTCTCATCATCATCTATGCCAAATTTCTTCTTGAAAGCTCCTTTAGGCGGCAGAAGGCCAGGCGATATAATAAGGATCATTTCTACATACTCATCGCGGTTTGAGAAGGTCTGTTTTAAAGACCTCTTTGTAAACATCTTCTAACTTTGAGACTACGTTTTCTATTGAGAAGTTGGATTTTACGACATTCTCACAGTTTTCTGAAAGTTTTTTACGTAGCTCTTTATCAGAAACTATTTTGTAGATGGCCTCAGCTATATCATGGGGTGTAGGTTGGGTTACATAGCCTACTTTGCTGTCTATCCATTCTAATGTATCTCCTAAGCTTGTTGTTATAATTGGTGTTCCGGCGGCACAAGCTTCAAGAAAAGCTATGGGAAAGCCGTAGAAAGAAGGAGTAACGAAAACCTCAGCGTCAACCAAAGCCTTGAGCTTATCTTCCTCGCTTATAAAACCAGTAAACAAGACAGAGCTTGATACGCCGAGAGATTCCGCTAAAGCTTTGGCTTCATTCAAGAATCCGTCATCTGTTCCTGCAATGACTAGAACTATGTCTTTGACACCCATTTTGTTTGTTAGGTGTGCATAGGCTTTTATTAGGAAATCTATGCCCTTAGTCTTGTGTATTCTTCCCAAGTATAGTATCATCTTCTTCTCTTCTGGTATGCCAAACCTCCGTTTAAAACATCCTTTAGGCGGCAGATCAGCATACTCTGATAGATCTATTCCATTAGGTATAATGGCAATCCTCTCCTCAGGCACACCCATAGCCCTATACTGCTCAGCCTCCACCTGGCTGAGGGCAACAACCTTAGAGGCACCCCTCAACAACCTATAACCAAAGAAAACATCATAGATCCTCTTCAAACTCCGCCATGCCATAATCCTAGGAAGAGAACCATGAGCCTGCAAAATATATTTTTTGGAAAATTTTTTCGATAAATAAGCTATTATATCTTGAAAACCCCTATAAGAATGAATGTGAATCACATCGAATTGATGGAATTCGTTTAGGAATCTATAAGGCATAGCAGGTGAAATAAGAATACCATCTGATCGGAAATAATTTCTGAAGTAAATAACATGAATGCCCTCTATGTTATACTCCTTTTTTGAAAAAGAAAAATTTCTCTTAGTATCAAGAAAATTCGTTGTATATATGTAGACCTCATGACCTCTTTTAACTAATACTCGTGATAAGTTATATACAACATAAATTGGTCCCCCGGCTTGCCAAGCCGGCACAAAAACAGGAATAACTTGAAGTATTCTCATGTTGTTTTAGATGCTCGCGCTAATAGCTTCTTCATATATCTTCTCAAGTTTACCCACAATCCTATCGACAGAAAATTGCTTTAAAACTAATTTTCTTCCTTCAGTTCCCATCTCATTCACTCTATCTGATTTTTTCATAAAGTAGTTTAAATAAAAGGCAAGTTCTTCAATGTCGCCGGGTTTAAACAAGAAACCAGTCTCTCCATGTCGAACTCTTTCGTGCATATCACCAACGTTGCTTGCAATAACAGGTGTAAAACACATGTAAGCCTCCAAAATAGTTAATGGAAATGTTTCGTAAAATGATGGTAATACATAAACATCCGCATCATGATAAGCAGCTAATTTATCTCTACCATACAATGGTCCCGTAAATAGAACTTTTGCCTCTAAATCTAAAGAACTCACTAATTTTTTTGCATACTGAAGATAACCATCATCCGGTCCGACAATCACTAATTTGATGTTCTGATTTTGGCTGTGAATAAGAGCAAATGCTTTTATCAAAACATCGACACCTTTATCTCTGGCTACCCTACCAAGGTAAAGAATTATATGTTCCGATTTTTTAATAGCATAACGTGATTTAAAAGCTCCCTTTGGAGGTAACTTCATGAACTCATTTGGATCTATTCCATTTGGCACTACGACTATCTTATTGTAAGGAATGCCATATGCTCTAAACTGTTCACATTCCAATTTATTGACTGCTATTATCTTTTGAGCTTTACTTAATAATAATTTAAGAAAGGTCTTGTCGTAAATATGCTTAAGTGTCATATGAGAGCTTACTGGCAAAGTTCCATGAGCTTGAATAACATAGGGTTTCTCATTTTTCATTGAAAAGAGAGCTGCAACTAATTGTTGAAAGTTCCTCATTTCATGGAGATGAATTATATCGAAACTTTTTATATCTCTAAAGAGAGCCTTCACTATTTCAGGTGTTA
This sequence comes from Candidatus Bathyarchaeota archaeon, assembly GCA_018396555.1. Classification (GTDB taxonomy): domain Archaea; phylum Thermoproteota; class Bathyarchaeia; order Bathyarchaeales; family DTEX01; genus DTEX01. The sequence continues at coordinate 2,328 of JAGTQL010000095.1, forward strand.
CTATTAGCCTTGTTGTCTTAGAAAGAATTTTACTAAGATTATGGAAACAATAAATTTCAATCCCCAAAACTTCTTCATATTTAGGCGAAGAGAGTCTATAATAATAATTATTTACCATATCAGAAGTAAAGACGGTTACACTATGTCCCCTTTTTACTAAAGCTTTACTTACATTCCAAACTACTCTTTGTGATCCGCCGAACAATGCCCCAGGCACAAAACAAGGTATTACTTGAAGGATTCTCATAATTATTATATTCTTAAAATTTAACGCCTTTGACGTGGAGGCAATCTGGAATAAACGGTATGCCTTTATATCCCTTGAATATCCTCTTCACATCTCTTATTCCGCAGGATTTGAGTAGATCCTTTAGAAGTCCATAAGAAAAACCACATTTGTGATAATTGCCCTCGTAATCCTGCCCTCCATAGATGTTCTTCACGTTCTGCCATGTTGGATTTAAGAAGAACAAGAAGGCCCTTGCACGAAGATCCGGACAACGAATCTCCAATTCTTCACCCTTCTTTAACACACGCACCCACTCAACTAAAATGCTTCTAATT
>JAGTQL010000095.1:2901-3112 GCA_018396555.1 Candidatus Bathyarchaeota archaeon
TGAAGTGCTCAATTAGGTGGCTTGAGTAAACATGCACAAAAGATTCATCCCTAAAAGGCAGCATGCGGGCATCCGCTAAGATATCTACCGAGCTCGTTTTTCTGATGTCGAGTCCTATATCTCCCCTCTTTGGGCCTTCGCCACAACCTATGTCAAGCATCATACTATCATACCTGTACGAGTAAGCTATCCAGATATTTTCCCAATTTTT
>JAGTQL010000095.1:3233-3375 GCA_018396555.1 Candidatus Bathyarchaeota archaeon
ACCAGTATTCTTGTGGGAGACGAACTCCGGCAACCCTCCCACATTACTGGATACGACAGGGGTTCCATACATATAAGAGACAAGTATGACCGAACTCTGCGTCTCCCGCTTATATGGCGTGAGCACAGCAATGCTCATCTTT
>JAGTQL010000095.1:3433-3599 GCA_018396555.1 Candidatus Bathyarchaeota archaeon
TTTCCTGGAAGTATCTTGCATCTTTTACTTTAGAACGTGAAATGAGCAAGAACCTCAAATCCAGATTGTTCTCATTTGAATACCTTACTATTTCCAAGAATTTCTCCGGGTTCTTAGCAGGAACCGGGGGACCCACAAAAGTTATGTACTCCCTATCTTGCATATT
>JAGTQL010000095.1:3608-5757 GCA_018396555.1 Candidatus Bathyarchaeota archaeon
ATCTCCTAAATCCTCATACATCAAAGGAATTAGCAACTTCTTCCCAGAAAAATTGGGATATCTCAAATCAAAAAGGTGGGAAGCCATATTTGAGGAGACTATTACAGTACTTGTATTCTCCAATAGCTTCCCCTGACAATACTCAAATAGATGCAACCAGTACTGGTGGAAACCTCCATGAACCACCTTATCCTGCACATAAGGCTCGTGGACATGATAAATGAACTTGCAACCATATCTCTTCGAGAATTTTGCAATATAATGATTCAAAAAATGGTAGTTATGTATATAAATATGGGTTGGCTTATCCTTCAAGAATATCTCTCTTATTCTCTCCCTATTTTTAAGACTCAACACATCTTTCAACATTGAAGAGATACTAACAGAACGCCCAACGAACACAGTTTTCTCCTTCACCTCCCTCGGCAACATCCACCCATACTCACTGCTGAAAAGATACCTCACAGAATACCCCCTCTCTTCACATGCTCTACCAAACGCACAACAATGAGACTTAAACACTGGGCTATACTTTAAACTCCCAACATAAATCGTCATAATGCCCTTCGTACAACCTGAGCCAATTCTAAGACTTCCCTCATTCTCAAGCCTATCTTTTCTATCGACAGATTGTTCTCAATGTACTGTCTTCCGGAGGCTCCAAGCTTCTCAGCAATATTCCTGTTCTCTCTTAAGTAAAGTACAGCCTTAGCCAACGCTTCACAATCCCCAGGCCTAACCACGATCCCCGACTCAGTTTCCTTTATGTACTCCGCTGGCTGCCCTTCGGCGCAGCAGATTACGGGCTTACCAACCGCCTGATATTCATAAAGCTTTGAGGACAAACCTAGGTAGGGAGTTCCAAAATCCCTTAGGGGAAGGATTAAAGCATCAGCCTCGCTCAATAATCTCGCCACCTCATCTCTGCTCACAATCCTATCTATAATCTTAATATTTTTCAATCCTAACCTCTTAACTCTAGCCTTCAAATAACGAGCAAGTTCGCCGCCTCCCTGTAATATAAACTCTATTCCGTTCACTTTTTCCAGCTTCTTAGCAACAAGCAAAATCTGATTAAAATCATAGGCCATTCCGAAGGCCCCGCTGTAAAGCACCTTAAAACTTCCTTTACCGCAATCATGATAATTGAAGGATTTGAACTTGTTAAGATCCACACCAGCCTTCACCACATGAATTTTTTTGTCGCTTATGCCATATTTTCCACATATAACATTAACATAACCAGGACTTATAGGCGTTATTAGTTTCGCATTTTTGTATGCAAATTTCGCTATTAAACTTGCAAACCTTAAAATCAAAGAGTTTCTCTCGATCATGTGGAGTTCATATAGAACCTCAGGCCATAAGTCATCCACATTCAAGACCACCGGACTTCTTTTGAATATTCCATAGACCAGCGCCGGAAACAGAGACAGCACATTCGGGTTTGAAGCGAAGATAACATCTATATCCCCTACCAAAGGTAAGGCGAAAAGGGAGGATACCATAAACGATAAAAAGAGGATTACTCGTCTTGTGAACCCCCGTGACTCTAAGGGCGGAATCAAGGTTCTAATAACTTCAAAATCCTCCAAGAATTCCCTTTTGAATGGCTTCCACCTATAATCCCTAGGAATATCTCCGGTTGGATAATGAGGAAATGCAGCTATGACGGTTACCCTGCAACCATTCGATGAGAGGCCCTTAGCAACATTGTAAGCCCTTGTGGCGCCCCCACCCATATCAGGGGGGAAGTACTGAGCTATAACCAGGACATTCATCATTGTTTTTAGTCTAACCACAGAAATCGACTGTGGTTAGGCCTTCTCCCTCACAATGCTCACTAGGACCCAGAGAATGACGGATGTGGTCAGCAACATCAAACCTACGATAGTCGCACCCAGAGCGACTAGGGCGATATTCGTCACGACCTGCCTCGTAGCGGTAAATATCCTCAGGGTCCAGACCCAGAAGCCCAGAGCGACCAGAAGGGCTAAAAGACCTGGAACCCCATAGGAGAGCAGTGGATGCCTCATAGAGTAATGCTTCAAAGTGCTCAAGACCACGTCTAAACCATGATAAACAGGATTCCGCTTGGGAAAGCCCTCCCCATACCACACCTTTATCGGAGCCTCGACCACCCTCAAGC
>JAGTQL010000095.1:5767-5909 GCA_018396555.1 Candidatus Bathyarchaeota archaeon
AGCCTTTAGAAGTATCTCGGTGCTCGCACCCATACCCTGCTCAACAGGTCGAAGAAGCCCAATCGCCTTTCTATTATACGCCCTAAACCCAGATTGAGCATCCGTCAATCCCACATAAGAAGACTTCCTCGCCAACCATGTT
>JAGTQL010000095.1:5935-6077 GCA_018396555.1 Candidatus Bathyarchaeota archaeon
CCTAGGCATACTGCTCTCTTCATCTTCAGACAAAAACCTAGAACCAACAACGATGTCCGCCTCCCCACTCCTGATAGGTCTCAACAACCTTGGAATATCACCCGGATCATGCTGTCCGTCAGCATCCAATGTCACCATCATA
>JAGTQL010000095.1:6088-6230 GCA_018396555.1 Candidatus Bathyarchaeota archaeon
CTCTCTAGCCTTCTTAAAGAGGCTCGATATAGCTGCTCCATAACCCAGATTCCTCTCATGCCTGATGACAACAGCCCCAAGCCTCTCAGCAATCTCACCAGTCATATCAGTCGAACCATCATCACAAACCACAACTTTATCC
>JAGTQL010000093.1 GCA_018396555.1 Candidatus Bathyarchaeota archaeon
ATCAACGTCTAAGGCTGAGAAAACATAATATTCTAGGCCGTTCGCCTTAACGCATGTCTCATCAACAGCTATAAAGCGCCTAGGCTTAAGCACGCCTTAAGCTTAACAACCCACCTCCAAACAGCAGTCTTGGAAACGCTCCTGAACTCAGATAACGCCCTAGCGGTCCTCCTAAGGCTTGACATCTGAACATAGAATGCTAAACCGAGAACCTTAAGCTCAAAAGGAAACCTATTCCTCTCAAATAGGTGAAAGCGCTCAACAAAATCCCTAACACCAAACATAAGATAAATAATCAGAAATGCAAGGCTAAAACCTTAAGTTGCCACGTCCCTTCTGATACATGTTACTAAATTATGAGGGATCTCATTAACCTGGGTTTTGAAACGACGGTAGAAGAGTAAATGAGTAGACTTAATCTTCCATAATTATTCCTTAAGAAGGGGAACTAATCATGGCTTTCAATACTGCTCTACTGAGGGTTAAAGAGTAAAGGGCCCCAATGCCATTTGCTCCTTCAAATATGATAATATAATTTGAAAGTTTTTTAAAAATAAGTTCTAGTACTGGATTGAATCCCGCATTTCGATAAGTTTCCTTATTTCTGTTATATAATCTGAGAAACTGTAATTTCTCTTCCATCTGCTCTTGAGACCGATCTTGAGATATAGGCTTTCCACTATCAGATCTTCAATTATAATCGAATTGTCCCCAACTATTCTGCGTAATGCTTTAGAGAAAACCTGGGGCTTCTCCGATATTTTATTGATTTTTAATGAATATTTCTCCCTCATAATCCTAAGAATACGTTCAAATGTTCTTTTCCCAAAAACATTTAGCATGACCTCCTCCACAGTCTCATCAATTAGTTTATTTGCTCCCTTCCATCTAACTTCATCATTCCCGTTTATGTCCACCAACTTTTCTCTCACCCATATGCAAAACGAGGGCGTCCTTCCAGCTTTTCATTTATTTTTTGTTTTGAGAAATAAACTTAAGTATATTATATTACGAAACAAAGATACCACTCTTTAACAGAACGCATAGAAAGATCTAACATGTAGTGCAACTACTAATAAATTTAGATTAGAACTTAAGAAGCCAGCCTTAAAATATGAAAACTAAAAATAATAAACCTTTTTATTTTATTTCAAACTTTTCTATATAATACTGAGGAAATGATGAGTTCATTGGAGCCATTAGATAAGACCAAGAAAATAATTGGACATGGAACATGGTACGATAAGGTAGCGTTTAGAATAATAGAGCGAGAGCGTAAGCTGGGCGGAGGCCTAGATGTTATCAGAGTTGAAAGCGGGGTTGCAGCCTCCGGTTTCCCGCATATAGGCAGCATATCTGAAGTTGCAAGGAACTATGCGGTCTCGCTTGCAATTAAAGAGCAGGGATATAAGTCTGAGTTCATAGTTTTCTCTGATAATAAGGATGGTTTAAGGAAGGTTCCGGAGGGGCTGCCTAAATCGCTGGAGAAATATCTGGGCTACCCTGTTACCGACATCCCAGACCCATATAATTGTCATCAGAGCTATGGCGACCACATGGTTCACCTTTTGCTAGAAGCCTTAGATAAATGCGGCATAGAATATAGGCTTATATCCGCAGTTGAAGCCTACGGAAAGGGCTTACTCAATAGGGAAATACTTGATATTCTGAAAAACGCTGGAAGTGTAGGCGAAATTATTTGTGAAGAAACTGGACAGAAAAAGTATCTAGAAGCTCTTCCATATTTTCCAGTATGCGCTTCATGTGGAAGAATATACACCACAAAGGCATACGAGTTTCTGCAAAAGGAGAATAAAGTGCTCTACTCATGTGAGGGAATGGAAGTTAAAGGGAAATGGCTGGAGGGTTGCGGACATAAAGGCGAAGCTGACTATACTAAAGGCGAGGGAAAACTGAGCTGGAAAGCCGGTGAACTCGCGGCAAGATGGCGGGCCCTTGAAATAAAATTTGAAGCCTATGGAAAAGACCTCACAGACTCGATTAAGGTTAATGATAGAATTTCACGTGAAATACTTGGATACGAACCACCGCTACACGCACGATACGAGATGTTTTTAGATAAAAGTGGGAGAAAAATCTCTAAGTCAGCTGGCAATGTTTTCACACCGCAAGTCTGGCTAAGATATGGTTCACCCCAATCCATGCTCCTTCTAACACTAAAGCGTTTTGCAGGGACAAGAAGCATCTCCGTCACAGACGTGCCGCGCTACATGGATGAATTAGATGAATTGGAAGACATATACTTCGGCAGGGTTAAAATCGGCGACTCGATAGAAGAAGCCAAGCTAAAAGGCTTGTATAAGTATTGCTGGTTAATGAAGCCCCCCGAGAAGCCAAGCATGCATATACCATATAACGTATTAACCTACTTAGCTAAAGTTGCCCCTGAGGGATCAGAGATCGAATTCATAATAAAGAAACTAAAGGACTATGGATACTTAAAGGATGATGTGGTTACTGAGGACTTGAAGAAGCGTGTTGAGTACGCCTTTAATTGGGTGAAAGATTTTGAGGAAATAACCGAGAAAGAGGTTGAACTACGTGGTGAAGAAGCAAACGCGATAAGGCATCTCATTCAGAAAATTCATGCCATAGATGAGGATGAAAAAATTCAGAGCGCAATATTTGAGGCTGCCAGAGAAAATAACCTAAACCCGAAAGACTTCTTTAAAACGTTATACAATATTCTTTTGGGCTCACCTTCAGGTCCAAGGTTAGGCCCATACATAATTGCTATGGGTAAAGATAATGTAATAAGGGCTTTGGAGAGATCCTTAGAGAAATCTAATGTTTAATCTTACTCGATAACTCCTTAATCCTAACCTCCTCCTGAACCTTATCCCTCATATCTCTTAAAACAACCTTCCCCTCACCTATTTCTTTACGCCCAACGATAACCACGTGCGTTATTCCCTTTTTACTAGCGTCTGAAAGAGAACGTGAAAGCCCGCGTCTCATCACTTCCATCTCAGTTTTTATTCCGCTTCTCCTAAGTGCAAAAGATATTTTAAGAGCTTCCGATATGATGCTTTCCTCCACAGGAACCACCAAAACTTTATAATCAGGGGCCTTAGAGGAGCTAATCCTCTGTTTCTCCATTGCAAGCATAATTCTATCCATGCCGAGGGCTACGCCAACAGCTGGAACCTCCACACCGCTGAAGAGCTCTATTAATTTGTCGTATCGTCCGCCGCCGCCTATTGCAATGCCTAATTCAGGTACGTAAGCCTCGAAGATTATCCCAGTGTAATATTCTAATCCCCTGGCGAAGCCAGCCTCAAAATAAAATTTAGCATCCAGTCCAGAATTTTCAACAAAACTGATAATTTCATTTAGGTTACTTATGGAGTATAATGCTTCCGGATAATCTTCCACGGTCTCAGTCATATTTTTCGTGATGACTTCTCTTCTCTCCCCTCTAATTCCAAAGAGTCCCTCAAGCGTTTCCAAACATTTACTTGACGCCCCGTACTCCCTAGTGAGCCTTAATGCTTTATCCCACTCCTTATCATCCAGCAACTGCATAATTGCATTCTGCCTTTCCTCCAATATACCCTCACGTCCAAGTATGCCACGTAAAATTCCGACATGATTCACTTTTATCGTATAGCCTTTAATGCCTAAGGTTTCCAGAAAGTCGCATGTTAAACCGAGAACCTCAGCATCAGCCTCAGGTCTATTTGACCCTACAAGCTCATAGTTCGCTTGCCAAAATTCACGGTATCTCCCCATTTGGGGTTCATCGTACCGATATAGGCTTCCAACTGAAAATAATTTTATTGGTTTGGGGACACTAAGCAATCTCGTTGAGACAAGCCTCGCTATTGAAGCCGTGAATTCCGGTCTCAGCGCAACCTTCCTGCCGCCTAGATCCTCAAAGACATACATGCGTTTTCTATTCTCCTCACCAATTTTAGCAGCTAAAAGATCATAGTGTTCAATAATTGGGGTTATAACCTCATCATAACCATAAAGCTCAGCCAATCTTCTAGCGGTATTCTCGATGAACCTAAGTTTCTCAGCCTCATTCGGCAGAAAATCTCTCATGCCACGCACAGGCTGACGGAAACTTGAATTCAAACGAAACATCTCCAAATATGCAAATACATATTAAAATAAAGCATCGAAAATAAAATGTTTCTCTAAAAATTAGCTTTCAGCGTTTACTGGACTCAGGAGCTAAGATCGGCGATCCGCTGGATAATTGGGGTTATAACCTCATCATAACCATAAAGCTCAGCCAATCTTCTAGCGGTATTCTCGATGAACCTAAGTTTCTCAGCCTCATTCGGCAGAAAATCTCTCATGCCACGCACAGGCTGACGGAAACTTGAATTCAAACGAAACATCTCCAAATATGCAAATACATATTAAAATAAAGCATCGAAAATAAAATGTTTCTCTAAAAATTAGCTTTCAGCGTTTACTGGACTCAGGAGCGGGAAAAGATCGTCATCCATTCTGCGTCCACGTACCTCGATTTCCTCATCGTCCGAAATAATAAATTAAAGAATAGCATATGAACGTTTCGCATCCCAACACTAATTTAGAAGTATTTCACTTGCAGATTGAATTGATGGAACCTAGATTTTAGGAACCCTTCGCTTTTTCATACATCTTATCCAGAGTCCAGCGGATCGCCGATCTTAGCTCCCGCTCCCTTTGCGGAGCTACATTTCGGATTAGAACCTCACGAATTATTTTTCCATCAGCCTTTATATCAAAGGATAGGGCTTCCTCCGGCATTAATTCGCCTCTTCTAACAGCCTCTTGATCAGCATCACGCATTTTAACCAGAACCTTGTCAACGAGAAAGGCTTCAAATGGCGGAGTACTCATATCAAACTTTTTATCCACTTCCGGAACAACCCTCATATTTCTATCTTCAACGTAAATGTTTGCTAATAGTTCGCCAGCTCCAGATCTTAAAGGTATAACTTTCGCTGGCTCCTTAATTTGCGGCGTAGGCAACGCTGGCGCCGCTTCAGCAGGCTTAGAAGGAGCCGGATGAACAATTTCCTCAGCTCTTCTAAAGCTTCTTTCCAGCAGAATGCTATTGACGATCTCTAGAAGAGACTTTAATCCCTCAATTTCAGCTTCAAGAGACTTTACTCTCTCTTCAAGCATCTCCCTAAGCTCCGCCAGCTTTCTTATTTTTTCCTCCTCCATTTTGACTGTTTCTCCAGAAAATGGTTTAGTTAATCCTCAGATATTAAAGTGGAAAAACCGCGATATATTTTTAATCGTTGTTAAAATAAAATATATGTGTGGTGTGTTGAATGCAAATAAGCGTCTATATTCTGGTTGAGGTTGAGAGAGGAGAACCATGGCAAATAGCATCTGAAATATCAAAAATTGAAGGTGTCAAGACAGCTCATGCTGTGACCGGACAATATGACATAATAGTCTACGCAGAACTTGGCGACTTAGATGCGTTAAAAAATGTTATAAAGAAAATTCATGCTATAGAGGGAGTTCAGCATACTCAAACAGCTGTGTGCATACCCTAAAGCATGGACATGAACTGTTGTTTTTAAATCAACAAGTTATCATCACTGAAAACATGCGCATTAACAGAAACGGCATCAGCAATGTTTGTCGTATCTCTCCACTATTTTTGTGACAATCTCCACCCTTTTTAACTTCACTGTTCAAGTTAGAGCTGGCCTGACCGCCGCAATTCGTTATATAAAATTTGTTTATCTACATGATGCTACATAATCTCACTTAGCCTTAAACTAGGCTTCATTCAGTTCCAATCGAAGATGCGCTTAGTAGAAGAACCGATGTAGTTCATATAAGACCCCTTTAGAACTACTCTAACATACTTAATTGCTCAAGTGATCCAACAAATGTTCCGTCAAGTAAATAAATCTCCGCCTTACTTAGGTTTACGCTTCCCGAACGAAGAACGGGACCCATAAACTCTTTAAAGATCGCCTCTCTAGCTATGGAAGCTCTATTTATCGTTCTTCCGCCCAAAAAATCATTAAAGGACGGCATTATTAAGAGGTTTTTAACCCTAATCTCCACAGATAGGCTAGATTTCACCAAGGTTCTTACATCTTCATCCGCCTTAAATTTAATATTGTAACGTCTAAGCATGGATCGAGCGAGAGATTCGCTATTGCAGGGCGCCCTAACCCAAATTTGGCTAGTTATACGGAAGCCCGTAGGATCCTTAAATGTTATCGTTGGATGAATATGCCCCATAACCAGCGTTTCACATGCCAGCATTTTAATGTCAGGCCATGCATGCCCATGGAAAAGCCCAACATCGCTAATTATCATTCCCTGCTGCGGCATGATCTCCACGCCCTCCGTTAAGAGAACCTCTATATTTCCATCAT
>JAGTQL010000097.1 GCA_018396555.1 Candidatus Bathyarchaeota archaeon
AAATCTAAAAATCTACATGAACACATAGTTAAAATACATCCAAAACCTGCAAGCAACATTGACTAGTCAAAACCTAAATAGTTTGGAGATGAGTTCTTATTTAAACTTCTTAAATGCCTCTGACTTACATACGAACACATCATCTATTTTTTATACTTGGAAAATCCTCAGCAAAACAGTTCATACACGCTATGAAACTTCTTCACTTTTCTTCCCTCTTGGAGAAAAGCGGAGAACCATCTTTTATGTCGTTTTTGAGTTTCCGCGTTAGATTGTGATTTTTAGGTCGTGGCTTCTTAGTCTTTTGAAGTGTTCATCCCTTGTTTTCAGAGTCATGTTGTTTGAGATTGCTGTTGCGGCGTTATTATCAAGACTGCTCTAACCTCCTCATCATGTTGAAAGCCCGTTTTAAACCTTTTAAGAAAGCAATCCCGTAATAATGATGGAGAAGCCGCCGGAAAATATTTGGCTTAGAATCATGTTTATATCTGAGCGCACATCAAGTGGCTGATGGAGTGGTTGATCGCTTGGTATGCGAGGTAAAAATTTACGAGAAGCCTCAATTGAGCAACCCGGTTCTGGTGGAGGGGCTTCCAGGCATAGGGCTAGTTGCGAACATAGCTGTTGCATACTTGATAAGAAAGCTGGACGCTAAACCCTTCGGCGAGATCAAATCCTCATATTTCCACGATGTCGCAGTTACCAATAAAAATGGTTTACTCACCTACCCGAGCAATCAGCTTTATTATTATAAGGGTGAGAAAAGCGGACGCGATTTAATATTGCTATACGGAAATACGCAAGCCCTCACTGCGCGCGGACAATATGAGCTCTGCGGATGCATACTTAAAACGGCTGAGAGCCTAGGGTGCAGGCTTATCATAACCCTCGGCGGCTACAGACCTGGGAGGGGAGCTGTTAAACCGCGCCTCTACTTCGCCGCCTCAGACCGCGATATGGTGGGAGAAGCCAAAGATCTAGGCGCTGAGCCTCTGAGAATTCAAATTTTCGGTTTAGCCGGACTGCTAATCGGCATGTGTAGACTACGCGGCCTTAAGGGCCTCTGCCTGCTCTCTGAAACACCGGGAACCTATCCGGATAAGGAAGCAGCGCATGAGCTACTAAAAGCCCTATCAAGAATCCTTGAAATAAAGGTTGATATAAGTGATCTAGGCGACCCTACGGATCTAATAAATGTTCTGCCGCCCTTCGATTTCGGAGCAACAACTGAAAAAAGAAGTGTAAAACAGCCCATGCCAGAGTGGCTGATCTAAAATAAATCTTATAGCCCTTACGCTAGCATAATCTTCATAATACGTTTCAGATTTCCAAGAGTTGCTACTCACCCCTAGTTTCCTGCATGAACTGTTGATAAACCCTTTGCACCCTTTCAGCAGCCGGCCCTGTCCCTTCAACCACTCCCTCACGAGTCACTTTGACCCTATCCATAACCCATATAAAACCCTCTTTTTCATAGAGCTTAACCATTCTCGGGAAAACCCTCTCCAGCCTCTCAGCAAGCCCCTTAAGATCAAAGGGTTTTTCAATAGATAATATTTCGGCAACCCTGCTTCCGCTCAGTAAAATCTTAGGAATAGACTGCCCATTGGGATAAGTCGCATCGGCCAAACATAGGCTTAAGCTCCCAGGGTCTATACCGACAAGTGTTCCAGTATATGTTTTCCCATCAATTGTTACAACACTAACTGTTTTATCAATGAACGAGGAAACCTCGACGACAAATCTTCTCTCAGCCGCGGACATAATTTTTACTTCCCCACATGCGAATCTTACTATCTAATGCTCAATCATCTTTATTACTTTATTGCATGGATGGAAAAATTCGGCGTTTAATTTGCTGCTCCAGAATAAGTATAGTGTTCGGTGGGACATCCCAATAGACGACTATGTTCGGTCCAATCCAACTATTATTACCGATCGTTACCCCAGGCATGAAAAGCGTCCCAACGCCGGTCATAACATTATCCCCTATGATCACGCCGATCTTTTCCCTCCCAGTATCCACAGGCTCGCCTTTAATCCGCATTCTAATGGTTTTCTTATCAAAACGCAGATTTGCCGATATAGATCCAGCCCCTATATTGCATCCTTCGCCAATAACGCTGTCGCCAATGTATGAGAGATGCCCAATATGCACGTGATCCATTATTATACTATTCTTAATTTCACAAGCGTTTCCAATTCTAACTTTTCTACCAATGCTGGTATATGGGCGTAAGTAGCAGTTCGGACCGATGTCGCTTCCATCACCTATGTAAACCGGGCCCTCAATGTAGGAGCCGGAGCGAACTAGGGCGCCATCACCCACATAAACCTGACCCTTAATATGCGCCCCATCCTCAACAGCCCCTAGTATGCTCCGCTTAACCATCTTAAGAGCACGCATATTAGCATCTAGGAGATCCCAGGGTCTCCCAATATCAAGCCAGTCATCTCCAGATATCTTTGCAACAGCTACGCTTTCGCCATCCCTGAGGGCTAGACGGATCGATTCGGTTATTTCCAGCTCGCATCTCTCAGAGGGGCTTGTGCGCCTTATTAAGTTAAAAATCTCAGGGGAGAACACGTATATGCCAGCATTAATCCAGTTGCCTAATGCAGCCTCGGAGGACGGCTTCTCCAAAATATCGATGAGCCGCCCGCAATCCATTTTTAGGACGCCATACTGCTCCGGGTTCTCAACCTGAGCGGCGGCTAAAGTCGCTATAGGCTTAGCCTCCTCATGAGCTTCAAGAACGGGTTTTACAGCGTTAACTGACAAAAGGAGGTCGCCGTTAACAGCCAAAAAGTCTTCGCCGCCGATATGATTCTCCGCAGCAGCTATAGCGTCAGCTGTCCCTAAAACTTTTTCTTGCAGAACATAATTGATCTTAACATTAAACCATTCCCCACTGCTAAAATGCTCTCTAATCACTTCATTCTTATAGTTGACAACGATCAGAATCTCCTCTACTCCCACCTCTTTAAGTGTGCCTACGAGATGCTCCAGAATCGGTTTCCCGCCTATGGGTATCATGTGCTTCGGGCGGGTAAAGGTTAATGGTCTAAGTCTCTGCCCCTCACCGGCAGCTAACACGACGGCTTTCATTGAGATTACCGTTATCAAAATAAAGATGGTATTGAAATTGAATAAAAGATTTATGAATGCAATGCATAGAATATTTCATTTGTTTCCGGAAATCTTAGAAGTTAGATTTGCAACTGTGAATCCAAACTCTCTACATAGCTCTTTGTCTTCCTCGCTTTCCGGAGCCCCAACTATCGCTAAGCCATAATGCTTATCCTCAGGATTACCCTTAACTATCATGCCATGAATAAGCAGCGCCTGCAATATTGACAATAGGGTTGTCTCAGCTCCGGTTGCTGTTCCACCGGAGGTTGTGAATGCAGCGCCAACCTTCCCCTCAAGTTTACCATGTATTTTAACGCTTTCATCTATCAGAGCCTTTATTTTTGCACTCATGCCGCCGTAATATGTTGGTGAACCAACAATTATGCCATCAGCCCTTAAGAGATCATCCAGAATGACATCATCAACCTTCTTAACTGCGCAGTCCACGTCTTTAACCCTCCTGATGCCCTCGGCAACCAGCAGAGCTGCTTTTTCAGTGTTTCCAGTTCTTGAATCATAAACTACAAGCATCATCACCATACTAACAATCCCTCCATTTAATAACCATCCTTTCTATAAGTATTGAACATTTATTGTTTTAACATATTGCACGCGCAAATAAATGCGTTTTCCATATTCACCTTCAACAAGATCCAATTAAACTTAATAATTTCAGAAATAAAAAATAATCAAAAACAATATGTGGATTGGAGGGTGGAAACCTTAAGAAAGATAATTCTTGACACGGATATTGGTACAGACGTGGATGACGCCCTAGCCCTCACCTTAGCCATGAAATCTAGGCAGGACGTTGATTTGCAGGCAGTAACGACCGTTCATGGAAATGTCGAATTAAGATCTAGGATAGCTCTAAAACTTTTGAGACTTGCAGGTTTAAAGAATATCTCGGTTGCTAGGGGTATAGAGCGCCCGCTGCTTATGGACAGACCGATCTTGGGATGGGGAGGCCACGAGGGGAGGGGCTTCCTAGCATCTGAGGATGAAACTTTAAGTCCCTGTGAGCATCACGCCGTTGATCTAATGATTTCGGAGGTGATGCGCATGAAAGGCGAACTCACATTGGTTTGCATAGGGCCGTTAACAAATTTGGCGGCAGCGATCATTAAGGAGCCGCGGATAATAGATAATGTTAAGGGGGTTGTCATCATGGGCGGGGCCATAAGGCTCTTTAACGGCTTAAACCTCCCATACAGAGAACACAATATCTTATGTGATCCAGAGGCAGCAAAAATAGTCTTCAGCTCAGGCATGCCAATAACAATGGTTCCGCTTGATGTTACACTTAAAGTTTACATTGAGAGAGAAGATCTGGAGAGAATACGCGCAGTCGGAACCCCTCTGACAGATGCTATAGCATCCATGATTGAAGATTACCTAAAGATCGTTAAAAGAAGCTACGCGTGGCTTCACGATCCGCTTGCCTTAGCAACTCTAATAGATGAGAGCCTAGTGAAAACAATGAACATGAAGATACTTGTTGAAACTAGGGGGGAGTACACAACAGGGCTGACTTTGGCGTTGCCTGCTAAGCAGAATGATGAGCAAGGACAAGTGAAAGTTTGCGTCGATGTTGATGCCAATCGTTTCAGAAAATTATTCATGGAGAGAATATGTGCAAGATAATGTTGCCGCGTCTCCGCTTCTTCAGCTCGCAGACGCAGATCAAGATTCCCGGCTGTAGTACGGCTTCCTCACGTACTTAAATGCTTCCGTAGCAGCTATTATCGCCTGTCCAACCGCTGTACCAATCTGCTTTATGGGACACACCGTCACATCGCCTGCGCCGTAAACGCCCTTAACATTAGTTCTTTGCAGCGCATCAACAATAATATAGCCTCCTTTATCAACCATCACCCCGGCTTTCTTAGCGAATTCGCTGTTCGGAACCTCACCGACAAATATAAAGACCCCATCAACGCTCAGCTCCCTTTCATCGCCGGTCTCCCTGTTAAATAGAATGACGCTTCTAACCCTCGAGTTGCCTTCAATGCGCCTAACCTCGGTATTCCATAGAATTTCAATCCCCCTCACAGCAAGATCCTTAACATAGATTTCATCAGCTCTCAACTGATCCCTCCGATGCGCTAAGTAAACCTTCGACGCTAGATTCGCCAGATAAATGGCTGAGATGGCGGCTGTATTTCCGCCGCCGACAACGAGAACCCTTAAGCCCTTAAAGAAAGCCCCATCGCATAAAGCACAATAGCTTACGCCTCTCCCCTCAAACTCCTCTTCCCCTGGAACACCTAGCTTTTTATGCCTGGAGCCTGATGCTATTATAATTGACTCAGCCATATAGTTTGCCGAACTAGTTTCAACAATCTTACATTCATTGTCCAACCTCAGCCTCTCAACCCCCTCAAACTCATGCACCTCAGCGCCGAACCTCCTGCATTGATCCAGCATCCTCCTCGCGAGATCTTCGCCGCTGACGCCCTCAGGGAAGCCCGGATAGTTCTCCACCCAGGGTATAATTACAAGCGTGCCGCCAGCCTGCTTCTCATCTAAAATAAGGGTTTTAAGCCCGCTTCTAGCGCCATAAATACCCGCTGTTAAGCCAGCTGCGCCCGCCCCAACGATTATTAAATCCCATTTCTCCACGGATCATTCCTCCCCAGATTAATTGAATATGCATCCGTAAAACTATTATTGTAAGTTAGAATATGCACTATTGTATAAGCCCTAAAGGGATCACACCTATGGAAAGAGGTAAGACAATGTTTGAGTTCCTGGAGCATATGGCGGACGCCTACATAGCTGCTTACGGCAGAGATCTTAATGAAGCATTCGAGAACGCCGCCTTAGCAATGTTTGAGACTATGACAAGCTCGTCTGATGTGAAGCATGTTATTGAGGAAGAAGTTGAAGTTGAGGGTGAAGATGAACAATCCCTACTCTACAATTGGCTTGAAGAACTTCTAGTAAGGTTTGAGGTTGGACAATGAATGT
>JAGTQL010000098.1 GCA_018396555.1 Candidatus Bathyarchaeota archaeon
GTCATGATGTCTACTCTGTTGATGGAAACCCCCCAAGACCGATCGTTAAAAACCCATATAGTTGCATTGTTGGCTGCGAAACATGCGCAAAGATGTGCCCAAACGGAGCCATAATCTTCCCATCAAGAGACGAATTAAGAGGAATCCTTAGGGAACTAAGACGGAGATATTCCGGATAAACCTAGTCTCCCCGCCCTCAACCTTTATTTTTTAGAATAGAATGTTTAAAATATAACTTTCCCCATAATGATTTAGAGAACCTTAAATTGCTGGTTATTTGTCACTCGCGGTGAAGGCAGTTTGGAGAAGCAAGCAGTTTGGTATCCAACGATCTTCCCAGATAAATGTAACGGATGCTCTGGTTTCGATGCACCTAAATGCGTTGAGTTCTGCCCGCATGAGGTTTTTGGGGTTCTCAGCGGTAAGGCCATCATAATTAACCCGCAGAACTGCGTTTACGGCTGCATCGCATGCGAGCATGTGTGCCCAAGGAAAGCCATAGCCTTCCCGCAGCGTATGACTATTAGGCAAAGAGCCCAAAGAGATAAGGGGTTACTAAGGAAGGTCAAGTGCAGAAACTGCGGGAAAATCTTCTGGACAAACGAAGACACAGACCTATGCTTCGACTGCAGAAAATAACTGAATCTGAAAAGGGGGGCTTAAACCTAAAATAATCCTTTACCTAAATCTTTAGATTTGGAGGGGTTGATTTGAGCGGCGGAGTTATTAGGGTTGATTCTTGGGAGGAGTTTAAGCAGTTAATTAAGAAGCATGATGCAAGGGAGATGGCTTACAGGATTGAGATGGGCGTCCCAGCCAGACATTTAACAGCGCTGAGATTAATTCTGCCGACCAGCAAAGCGCAATATGTTTTCACAGATACAGCCAGCGGAGATCGACTGAGAAAGACCGGGATAAAATTAAGGGTTGATAAACTAGGTAACATGCATATTAGCGACGAAGATGTCATAAACTTTGTTAAGTCCGAGATGGGCGGTAAAGAAATAAAGTTATACTCCTATTGGACAATGTGAGATCATTAAGAGAATTTAATAAGAAGAAACTCTAAAAATATCTCGGCTATTTTCCCTGAAGACGCTGAAATACTTGCTAAAAGGTAGGCTTGCACTAAAAAGCCAATTTATAATGCGTAAAGATTGCCAACACTGTCCCAGACAAAAGCATATGGCATGTCTCTGAGCATTACATAGTTCGCGCGCCAACCCGTATAATGTGAGGGCGATAATAGTTGTGGGCCTATCGTTTTCAACTCTTCAACTGTTCGGCTTATGCGTCCCTCAAATTCTTTTCCCGCTAAGTGGAGCCCTCCTAAAACGGCATAAACTGTTTTAACGCCTGTAAGATGCTGCGCGTAAAGTATTGTGTTTATTATGCCAGCGTGGCTGCATCCAGATAAAATAGCTAACCCTTTCCGCCTGACGTTAACTATTAACGCACGGTCATCCCGTATCCAAGGGTCTGGTTCCCATCTCCCAATGAAAGTTCTATGTTGTGGATAACCATTTTCAAAAGGTATGTTACGCGGGATTTCACCAGTGATGAGTATTAGATCGTTAGCTATAAGACATGGTTGCTTCGTTTCGATATATTTCACAGGTTTCACCCTGTCCTCTGAGGGAAAGTCCGGATACTTCCTTATAATTCCATCTGAGCCTGAAACGCCTCGTTTCTTGAACATGTCACTGTGGACTATGATCGGTAGACCGCTTTTCTTTATAACCCTAACACCTGCTGCTGGCAACCCAACGAAATGGTCGTAATGTCCATGAGACAAAACTATGCATTCCACCTCAGTTAGGTTTATTCCCATCCTTCTGGCGTTTATTACTGCGCCTTGCGGGCTGCCTCCAGCATCGAACAATACGCTGTGAACCTCATCTCCATCAAAGACGCGGACAAGCATTGAGAAACCATTCAGCGATAGGATAGCGGAAAACCCTCTTTGCCCAATCCCTAAAGCATTTAACATCCTCCCTTGCGGAGGTTGATAAGAGATCTATGGAATTATCCATGAGGCTGATTACCTCCACTCTTTCCGCTTTCCTAAGCTCTAACTGATCATTTTCCCTCATGGAAGATCCTCCTCTCTTTATAGAATCCCCCTATAATCAACTGTTGACGGACATCCGACGCATTTTCCGCCAACGTATCTTGCGCATGGCTTGCAGTCAACCCCGCATGGCGCGGTGCCCTTCTTCTTGCCGGTAAGATATTCTCTCACTGGAAGGAACTGTGAGAAGTATATGTCGCTTACCGGATAGAATTCCGATCTTCTTACGCCAGCTCCGCTCCTAATAGAACACTTCTCAATGGAGATGCTCTCTAAGGTGTTCTGGTCTTCGGCGACAACAATAGCGATCAAGTTATATCCGCCTAAAGTCTTAAATATTTGAACAACCCTTGGGCAGTCCATAAATTTGTCGAGAAGATTTTGCATCGCCTCTGCGCTCTCCATCTCAAGTAGAACTATTGCTGGAAAAAGCCTAAAATAGAAGGGGTTTAGTAGCGCTGAAACTTTAATGGCGCCTTGCTCAAACAACCTCTGGAGCCTTTTCCTAACCCCCATACTCGTATATCCGGTATTTTTAGCAAGCTCCTCCAGCGTTGCCCTGCCATTTAACTGAAGCCCCGAAATTATCCTTCTATCAACTTCATCCAATTTTTTCACCAGTTTATTTTTTAAACATAAAGTATTTAAATAGTTTACAATATTAAATTACACCTCAACAGATCGGTGAGCAGCTTGAGCGGTGAGACAGAGGTTATGGATGAAAGGAGAAGAACCATTGAAGAGCAAGAGCGCATGCTGAAGATCAGAATGAGGAAGATAAGGCACAAGATTGCCATTATTAGCGGCAAGGGCGGCGTCGGCAAAAGCACCGTTGCGGTAAACCTTGCAATAGCTTTCGCAATAAACGGCCATAGAGTCGGCATCCTAGACGCTGATATCCATGGTCCAAGCATACCAAAGATGCTTGGGTTAAGCGGCAATAGGCTGGAGGTCGGTCCGCCCGGAATTTTCCCCGCGATAGGTCCCTTCAATATTAGGGTTGTCTCAATGGATTTCCCCTTGCCAGACGAGAATACACCTGTTATCTGGCGTGGGCCATTGAAGATGTCCGCTATACGCCAGTTTCTATCAGATATTGTTTGGGGAGATCTCAACCTACTGCTAATAGATTTGCCTCCGGGAACAGGAGATGAACCGTTGAGCGTAGCGCAACTGCTACCTGAGATGGACGGGGTTATAATAGTCACGATTCCATCCGAAGTCTCGCAGATAGTTGTTAAGAAAGCCGTTAGCTTCACTAAAACGCTCGGCTTGCCAATTATAGGCGTAATTGAAAACATGAGCGGGTTCGTATGCCCAAACTGCGGGGCAAGGGTCGACATATTCCAGTTCGGAGGGGGAGAGAGGATAGCCGATGAGATGGGCATCCCATTCTTGGGAAGAATACCGATAGACCAGAAGATATGTGAAAACTCGGATAAAGGCAAACCATTTATCGCCGAGTATAGGGATTCACCGGCATCAGAAGCCTTTATGGAAATAGTCAGGAAAATTGAGGATTTTCTAAATCGAAGGGAAATTGGGATTTCCTCAGAAAGCGGAGAAGGGGGTGAGCTGAGGTGAAGATTTGCGTGTCTGCTTCAGCGAATAGTTTAGATGTTGATCCGAGGTTTGCAAGATGCCCCTATTTTGTTATTGTGAACTTGGAAGATATGGAGTTTTGAAGTTATTCAGAACCAGGCTTCTGAGACTATGGGCGGAGCAGGGATCCAAGCAGCTCAACTTATGGCAAATAAAAATGTTAAGGCGGTTATAACGGGCAATGCTGGCCCTAATGCATTTCAAGTCTTATCAGCCGCTGGAATAAAGGTTCTTACTGGATCTTATGGAACCGTAAGGGAAGTTATTGAAAAATATAAAGGGGGGAATTAAAGGAGACAAGCGCCCCCAACCGTCGTTGGACATTTTGGAACAGGCATGGGGGGAAGGCGCGGCATAAGATGGAGATTCTAGTTAAAAACAGTGAGGATTGGAAAGTTACGTGTAAAATTTAAATTCATCGCTCATATAAAGGAGATGGTACATAGCTTCTAAATCACATTCTTCTTCATGATTTATGTTCCGGCAGAGCACGTTTTGGTCTTCTACAAGAGTCATGTCACAGAAGGAGTATCTTTGTAATATAATGGTTTCTCATTACATACTTATTAATAAAGTAGGAGCGTCCACTCTCTAAGTTTTCCAGTAAGCGGATCCACTTGTAATCCTAGAACTTCTAGGGTTGTTACACCAATGAGCACCTTATCTATTACATCTGAAATAAGCGCTGGCACAACCTCGCTTCTCCCCTCCAACTCTATCCATATCCTTGAGCGCTCAAGCTCCAATCTCCCTGCGCCAGTCTCAACAATAGATTTTCCAGTTAACCTAAGATTAAGATCGATAGCCATCTTGCGGGGTATAATCGTAAGTGTGGCTCCAGTATCAACAAGAGCATCAGCCTCAATTAACCTGATGAGATTCTCATCACCTATCTTGACCTTAACCCAAACATGACCCAAAGTATCATCTCCACGATCAATTTAGATTTTCATACTTAAATACCTCTCTGAAGCAACCGCGAAAATTACCATGAATATCTTTCAGCAGGCATAATAATCATCTATTTATGGGGCGAAGAGACTAGAACATGCAGTACAACGGATGATTTTTAACCAGCGGTATTATTCCTAGGCTTTTTGCATGGTATGCCACTATTGCATCAATCATCGCGCAAACAGGGAAGATTTGCTTGGACTTCGCAATGGAACCGTAGATGACAAAGTTTGCTCCCGCTGTTTGTGCAAGGGTTAACGCTCCACTTCTACATGCTATCTTCGTGTCCTTTTCTAGACCTTTGATTTTGCTCTATTTTCCCACAACGCCTATTGGCGCTGTTCCCGTTGGCAAACCAAACTTCTCTTTGGCTGAGCGTACGCCGCGAACTGCAAAGCTTACGCTTGGAACATCTAGAACTGGCATGAAGATTAGTAGCTTCTTTATCCCAGCCCTTAAAGTCCTTGCAATCAGCCACTCTTTTTCATGGGTTCCCTCAAGAATCTGAATCATCCCATCTGGGTACGGATTTCTAGGATTAAAGGCTTGAATTATGGCCGCCTTTAACCCTATTTCTCTGATTGCTTTAATCTCCTCATCACTTAGCGTGTAATTTACGGAGTTATAAATTGCTCTATCTTGAAGCCCAACCTTCTTCACGTAATTCGACGCTTCAATCCTAACGGATGCGCTAGGACCATTTATTAAGAATGGACAATTGGAAATGTCCGCTACAAATTCTATATATTTTATGAGGGCCCTAGAGTTTTCTCCAACAACATCAAGCATACATAGAACACCAGTTTTATCGGACATCTCCGCTTGAACACTTATTAGTTTCTCAGCCTTAATCTTATCGAAAACCCCAAAAGATCGATCTCTAACTATCTTGTGCCCCTTGTGGAAAATGCTTCCAACCAAAACAGTGGCAGCTCTCCCGGTTGCCCACCTATCTTCACTCCTCCAACCTCAAAGATTTCCTGATTTCTCCCAAACTTAAACAAAATATCTCACCATCGATTTTTACTCCATTTTAGATATTGCCGCCTATGGTAATTAATGAGTGGTTGATTATACTAGAACTCATCTCTAAATTCCATATCTTAAGTGTATTGTTATGCATGCTATTGTTATGAGGGCTTTATAGGTTATTGCCAGCCTCT
>JAGTQL010000096.1 GCA_018396555.1 Candidatus Bathyarchaeota archaeon
TAGAATATAAAATATACCTTTTAAGCGTTCCATTCTAGGATAAGGCGACGGATAAATATGCTTGTGCTAAGCACTGCCTCTTCAAAGTTTCTATCAGGAACGCATAAAAGGTATATTTTATATTCTATGTCTGATTCACGGCGCTCCATCACTAGTTCATTAAAGCTGCGAAGCTGTCTTTTCATTTCTCCACCAATATACTCAAAGATAATCTTTCTCCTTAAGTAATCATTCTCTCTTTTCTCTTTTGAAACCTCGAGCTTCTCCACCCTTTCAACTAAGCCTTCCCTTTTCTCCTTCAGTTTTCTCTCAATATATATGCAGAAGAAGTCTATTTCTCCACGTTTAATTTTTATCGGCAACTCAATAACCCATGGTTCACCTTCTTTCCGAGGTTTCTCTTCTTCCCCAACCCTTAGTTTTCTCAGGTATGAGGGCGTAACAATTGTTGAAGCTTTAAGCGCGGGGATGAGGGCTGCTAAAATAGACGTTAATGATGAGAAAAGCAGCGCTATTAAGCTCCATTCCAATGATACTTTCTCTTTAATTTCAAGCGGGCTTATTATTCCGATTATGCGGTAGCCGGAAAAACCGAGCAAGTATCCTAGACCTCCGGATATGAAGCCTATGATCAATGCCTCCGCTAAGAAGAGAGCGGCGATATGCTTAGGGTTAAGACCTATAGAGGATAAAATGAAAATCTCATGCTTCCGCTCTTCAACAGATCTGAACATTATTGAACCTAAAATTAGAACGCTGAGAACTGCAAGGAAAGGTATTAAACCCATGCCCTTTTCCTCCAGGTAGCTCCCCACATACTTTTTGAAGAGAACACCCTCAAAGGAGGCCCAGACTACACAATCTCTTGTTAAAACTATTGTATCAGCTATCTTCAATAGATCGCTGGAATTTTTTAGTTGAATATAGACTCTTGATATAGCGGTGTTTGGCAGGGTTAATGCGGTTTTAACATTCATTATTATTACTTCATCTCCCCAGCATTGCGTAACATATACTCCTCCGGGAGTTGCTTGAAGACGGTATGGCAAAAACGATCTACCGTTTATTTCTAAAATTTTCTCGATGCTTTCGTCATTAAGCAGGCCGACGACTTTGAACTTTCGTCCAAAAATTGTTATTGAATCTTGAACTTTAATTTCCAGATATTCAGCTAGCGATTTGCTTATAAGGGCGCCGTCATCTTCATCATCGTTAAAACATCTTCCCTCAACGATTGTTTCATTTACGTATGTAATTGTCGCTTCGTATCTAGCCGATATGCCTAAAAGCCCATAAATGGGTTTACTTTTCCCCGATGATGAATATAAATAGTCTATTGGAGAAAAAGATGGAAAATTTTCAATTTTAGGTGCAATCGATATTTCACTCCTAATGCTCTTGTTATTGAATCTTGAACTTTAATTTCCAGATATTCAGCTAGCGATTTGCTTATAAGGGCGCCGTCATCTTCATCATCGTTAAAACATCTTCCCTCAACGATTGTTTCATTTACGTATGTAATTGTCGCTTCGTATCTAGCCGATATGCCTAAAAGCCCATAAATGGGTTTACTTTTCCCCGATGATGAATATAAATAGTCTATTGGAGAAAAAGATGGAAAATTTTCAATTTTAGGTGCAATCGATATTATATTCGGATTGCTCTCAAGATCTCTTAGCAGGTCTTTGGTTAATGGAGCGAAGCTAAATTCAGGAGTAAGCGGCGGATTCGAGATCATTATTATATTTAGAGGCATTTTAGAGGGCCCGAGACGTATCGAGGTAAAGCCGTAGCTCGGGGAGATCGATGTAAAAACTATGAAGCCTAAGACTAGAATTGTGAAGGATAGAAGATTCAATGAGGAGCGGAGTTTTCTTCTTTTAAGGTTTCCAGATGCTATGGAGAAGGCGAAAACTAGGAGGCTGCCGCCGGATATCGATCTGTCTTCTTGCTTCTTGCCCTCAATGGTTTTAGGTAAAACACTTATGATAACTAGGGAGATAACAAATAGAAAGAAGGAGGCTAAAACGAATAGAGCAGGCGATATAAGCCGACATCCTGGGAAAGAAAGAAAGAAGAGCATTAGGAGTGAAATATAAATTGCGGGGATAACTACGGCTCTTAATGGAGCGGTAACAGCGCGCTCCTTTCCTATAAATAATGAAATTTTTAGTTTTGCCCCCCTCTCAGCCACTAGATATGCAATTGTTAAAGATAATAGCGAAATGAAAAAGATTGAGAAGACTGATGTCCGTGAACTTTTAACAAATAGATCCTTCAGATCTTCCAGCGTACTCTTACTTGAGACATACGCGTTACGGAGCAAAGCGAATGCTTCCTCATAAGAACCTTCTGAAGTTAAGGCTTCCAACGAGTTTAATAGCGATTCAGCTCTATGTACACGTTTCTGTTCCTCCTCAACCAGAAAACCAGCGTTTATGGCTTCCTGAAGCAAATCTAGATTCTGATTCAGTAAATCCCGAACAGATTCAACGTTTAACATCAAACAGAATTTTTCAATATTTAATGTCTCTTGGCTTCCCTGTTTTAGAACAAAGATAGCTGTCTCGTTTAGAAGAGTGAATGCTCTACGCGTTCCATCAGGAAGCCGCACCTCCACCATGACTGACACAGGGATGTCTGCCGGAATTATAATGAGATCAGAGTCTAAATTAAGACTATTTGAGGAGTCGATTATGCCATATTCATCAACGCTGTATTCGTCGCCCCAACCGGCGCCTCCCGGTGGTTGAACGGTGAATTTGAACCATGATACGGGCAGTAGCTTATCTACAAATCTTATTTTACCCTCAATCTTTATTGACGCACCTGGCCAGAGAGCAAGGATCTTGTAAGCGTTTACACCCTTTTCAACGTATATCTTCCATAGGGATGGAACATAATCGATACCTTTAGTTTCTGGCCTGTCATAGAAGACATATATGTTATACCAGCCTTCTGATAAGGCCTTGAAGCAGAAAAACCCGTTACTATCAGTATTTAGATGATGGAGCGAATTTATGATTATGGTTGCGTTCTGGATTGGAGTGCCTGAGATGGCGTCTACTACGTAGCCGCTGATTTTTGAAATATTAGATGAATCGTTTTCCTCACATAAAATTGGGGAGACAAAAAATATAATAGAGAGCAATAAGGCGGGCAGCAAGAACTTATTGTGGAAGCAACGTTTATTAGCCGGAACCATACGCTATCGCATATTTAAATATTTTAGTTATTAAAAATGTTTCGGGGAAAGGCTTTGTGGAGGAGATCGAGAGCCGCATTATTTTTGGTCTTTCTAAATATATTTGTTAATTGTTTTATCTGCGTAGATCCTAGTCATAGCGATGAGTGGGAAACAGAACAGGAGACTCCGCTTTATCAAGGAAATATCAGAACGTTACCATCATCAATTTATTACGACAAGGCTTTAGGCAGCTGGATTGGTCAGATGATTGGAAATATTCTTGGATTGCCGACTGAAGGGAAGTTTATAGAGAAACCGAACCCCGAGTATGTAGCATATTATTCGCAGTTCCTTCAGGGGCTTTCACAGATGATGATACAAATATGGAGTGGGTTTTTCTACACATGCTAGAAAAATATGGTCTTGAGATCACTTACTTACAGATAAGGGATGAATGGATTGAACATATAAACGGAGCAATATAGCTTGCTAATGCCCGTGCTAGGGAACTTATGGGTAAAGGATACGTCCCTCCAGATACTGGTTCTAAAGAGAATAATGAGTATTGGGGTTATATAGATGCGCAGATTGAATGTGAGATTTTTGGGGTTATATGTCCGGGTATGATTAGTGAAGCATACGAGATGGCTAAATTTTTTACAAAGGTGACTAATGATGATTATGCTGTTGAGGCAGCCGCTTTTTATGCGGCAATGTTCAGCTGCGCATTCTTTGAGAGCGATGTTTCTTTAATTGTAAGGACTGCTTTAACAAAAGTGCCGAAGAACAGTTTAACGTGAGAGGTTGTTTCCGACGTTATTAGATGGCATGAAGAAATAGAAAATTGGAGAGAAACTAGGGAAAAAATCTGGTTAAAGTATGGATCTTACGGGTGGACAAGTTCACCATTGAACCTAGCTGCAGTAATTATGGCAGTACTCTATGGAAATGGAGATTTTGACTATAGCTTAATGATAGCAAATTCAGCTGGCTGGGATAATAAAAAATGGAAAGAACCGCTGATGAACATTTATAGGAACATAAATCGAGATAACATGCCTACGTCTGAACCCATTAGTGAAATAGCGATTAGAACTCAAGAAATAGCTGAAAAATTATTATAAAGTATGGTGGATCAATCATACAACAGGAAAATGAAAGGATATATATTACAGAAACAGAAATACCTTACGCTGAGCCGTCAAACAGTTTTTTTCTGAGGAAAATTTAGCGAGAAAAAGATTTTCCACGTCTATCTGCTATGACAGACCATTTACTAAGGATTTCTTAGAAGTTCTCAACATTTTGAGAGATGGCATAACGGCGAAACAGAATTCGAGAAGTTTTAATGCAAAGGGAGAAGATTGGTGGGGCTACGCCTTTGAAAAAACTTTAAAGATTAACTGCTTGGTTTATTATCAAGGAGAAGTTGCTGAAGGGAGCGGTTGGAAGAATCTAATCGTGCAGTACAGAGATTATATGGGAAGATGGATTAACGTAAGCAGGCTGGAAATGAAACCAAAATATGAGGAAAATTCTTTGATTCCTTTTAAAAGATTTATTTTAAAGTTCAATCCTATTATTGGAACTGGAATAAGGATACGTGGGGGATACTGTCAAGTTAAGATACTGTACTTATAAAGGAGTATTTAAATAAATGGGCTTAACTTGACAGTATCTACGTGGGGAACCTAAATCTTCATACGGATACACGTCTATTACATCTATTGCTGAACTTGAAGTTTTCTACAGAGAAGATGATTGGAAAGAGAAACCATCTTCACTAACAAACTTAAAAGCCTTATTGCTTCACAATGGAAGCATATTTTTGGAGTGGATAGACAGTTCTGATAATGAATTCGGCTTTAAAATATTTCGAAGAGAGATTTGGCAAAACAATTATGAAGAAGTAATAAGGGTGGGTACAAATGTCTGCAAACTCATTGATTCTCAAATACAACCATTTAAAATTTACTATTATATCGTCGCGGCTGAAAATGATGCTGGCTTATCAAATTTCTCTAATGAAGTCATTATTTTTCTTGGCCACCATTATTTGGGAGAACGGAGAACAGCATATTAGCATTATTAATAATTATAACCACGGCCATAATTGTAGCGTTTCTAATTAAAAATAAAAAACTTAAAATTGAGATTATAAGAAGAACCCATTGAAATGCATCGGGCACATCGTAATGCTTGCTGCGAACGTAAGCATGCCTAAGAATATTATGCGAATATGCCGTTCTTTCGCGATGGGAAAGTTAGAAAGGCTCATCGATAATATGGGGCTATAGAGAACTACTTTCCGCAGAGACTCGTAAAAAATTTATATAAGCAAAATGAATTTCATTCCAATCTAATGATGTCGCATTTATCTTCCAAGGGCTTTGCTTTTGTAGGGATCTTCGCGGCGCTTCACGCGACGTTATATTTTATGCCGTTTGTTCTATGGCGTAATTGGGCCGTTTATTTAGAGCCCATTGAGGGCATTGCTCTCGGACCGTGGGCTGGACCGCTAGCAGCCATCATAGGCAGCGTTGTTGCAAGGCTCATTAAGCCTGATGAATTCTGGATGTTTGGAATAATCGCTGAGCCACTTAGGGTTTTATCTGCAGGTTTACTTGTCAGAGGAAAAATGGAAGCAGAGTCTGGCAATTTATAGCGTGATGCTAGCAGCCTATTTCATGCATCCCTTTGGGAGGATGTTACCGCTCTGGACGATACTTGATGTTCTATTTGCCTTCGCCTTAATATATCCAACCTCTAAATTTGGCAGGAAAATTTTTAATGATGAACTCATCTCAAAACTATTTAAGTCTTTCTTTACTATGTTTTGGTATGGAGTTTCGTGAGCTTTCCGATGGTGAGTGGGGGTTTATTAGTCCTTTGCTGCCTCCTAAGGCCTAGGGCTGACGATGGGAGAACAATAAATGGCGTTCTGTATGTGCTTGTTTCAACCTTAGCTCCTGTGTCCGAATCTGA
>JAGTQL010000099.1 GCA_018396555.1 Candidatus Bathyarchaeota archaeon
ACATAGAAAGCTAAACCGAGAACCTTACGCCCAAAAAGGGAAACCTATTCCTCTCGAATAGATGAAAGCGCTCAACAACATCCCTAACACCAAACATAAAATAAATAATCAGAAATGCACGACTAAAACCTTAAGTTGCCACGTCCATTCGCTCGGACGTGGCAACGTTGGCTTGGAATGCTAGAATCTATTTTCGCTACGAAAATTTATTTATAAGTATGTTATATTAATTTAATGAAGTAATATGTATTTGCCATGCGAATCTATTGGACGTCGTTTTCTTCCAATCTTCAGATGCCATATAGCTAAAGAGCTTATTGAAAAATATGGTCTAACGCAAATTGAAGTAGCTAAGAAACTCGGAACAACTCAGACGGCCATAAGCCAATATTTACGATTAAAGCGTGGAGCCGGAGATCTGGAAGAATTTAAGGAAATCTTACCTATAATCCAATCGGCTGCAAGTGAAATAGCCAGTGAAATAGCTTCGGGAAGAATTAATGCAGATAAAATCGCATTAAGATTCTGTGAACTATGTCTATTTATACAGAAGACTATAGAGCGTAAATAAAGAACGATTATTTACCTTACCAAAGCATTAATAGGTAAAAAGGTATCGACTAACGGCATAGGATAAGTTTAATCTTTTCTTATCTCTGCGTTTCACGTATTTTTAGCATAAATTCTATTGGCTCGCGTGCTTTTGAAA
Organism: Candidatus Bathyarchaeota archaeon; assembly: GCA_018396555.1. Classification (GTDB taxonomy): domain Archaea; phylum Thermoproteota; class Bathyarchaeia; order Bathyarchaeales; family DTEX01; genus DTEX01. The sequence continues at coordinate 710 of JAGTQL010000099.1, forward strand.
TTATTTTTGGCGGGAGCCTAATTTTATATTTTTCATCTCTTAGGCATAAGTAGACTTTTTCAAGCGTGTGTAGCTTCATGTTTACGCATATGGCCTCTTCATAAGCTGGTATAAAAATTGCCTCGCTCTTATCTTTTTTTAATCTGTGCAATAATCCGACTTCAGTTGCAACTATAAACCCGTTAGCCTTAGATGCTAATGCTCTTCCATACATCCTTGATGTGCTGCCAACGAAATCTGCTACTTCCCAGATGCTCGGATCACATTCTGGATGAGCCATCACCTCAGCATCCGGATATGCTTGTCTTAGGCGTATAATACTATTTTTATTGAATAATTTGTGCACTGGGCAAAAGCCATATCGCGGCATTGGTATTATCTTCTTACCGGTTTTCATCTGTGCATATCTCGCTAGGTTCACATCCGGCCCAAAAAGGGCGACCTCGGAATCCATCCTATTCACAATTTCAGCAGCATTGGCCGAGGTGCATACAGCGTCGCAATAGGCTTTAGCCTCTGCCAAACTATTTATATATAAAACAATTTTTGCTTTAGGATACTTTCGCTTATAAAGTCTCACTAATTCCGCTGGGAGCATTGAAGCCATTGGACATAGAGCGTTCCTGTCAGGTATTAGAACCTTTTTATCAAAGTTCAGAACAGCGGCGGTTTCAGCCATAAAATTGACGCCGCAGAAAACTATAATCTTTGCATCTGTTTGTGCTGCACAAAGAGAAAGTTCTAGGCTGTCGCCGACAAAATCCGCTATATCCTGAATCTCTGGACGCTGATAGTTATGAGCCAATATAACCGCTTTCTTCTCCCGCTTTAACTTTTGAATCTTCTCCATTAAATTGAACTGGGCATTCACAAGTATTCATCCCCCTAAAATTATATCCTAAAGTGCTTTATTTGTTCATCTCCCATAGATGCCACCGCTATTTCACCTCTTTCTTCTGCATGCTTATAAAGCACGCTTACTGGAGTGCTTTTCGGCGCATCTGAATAGCGCACTGTTATTGCGGCAGCCTTCTCTATAATGCCCGGATCCCCCTCGCCTACAATTAAAGTGATTGGCCCCTTATAATCCTTAACTGTTAAGTGCGGCATCTGATATTGCTCAGCTATTGTCAGTAGCCTATCGTTCTCGTTTTTATTCCTTCCAACTATAACTTTTACTCCATTAATCCTAAAGTGCCGTCCAATCATTAAGAGGATTGCATCCTTAATCGTTAATTTACCCTCATGCTTTAGATGATCTCTGACTTTATGGGCGAACGCTGGGTCTGTTAGTAGGCATCCGCCTGATGGATTTGGATAATCCTTTATGCCATATTTCGCGGCTAGTTCAATCTGCTGTGTTCTTCTTCTACCCCTAATGGCGAATAGCCTTTCCCTGTTAACCCAACTTTTCTTTTCCGCTTCGGTTAGGTATAGCAGTTTAGCCGATAATGGCCTTAGGACTTTTCCCTTAAGCCCAGCCTCCTCCTCTATAAGCTGCATAGCTCTTAATCTCTGAGAAAAGGGTCTCTCATCAAGAACCTCGCCTGTCACAATGAAGTCGGCGCCTATCTCTTCAGCTAACTCTTTAGCTTTCCTAAACATGAGTATCCGGCAGTCTACGCATGGATTCATTTGGCTTCCATAACCGTAACGTGGATTAGCGATGATATCAAGAAACTCTTGACCTAAGAAGATTCCATGAACTTTTATGCCAAATTCCTTAGAGAACTTGCTGATTGAACCGCAGCTGCATCTGCAGAAGGGCGTTACAAAATGAACAGCTTCAACGTCTATATCTTGATCTAAAATTATTTTTGTAGCAAGTAGACTATCTAAGCCGCCTGAAAGCAACACTAAAGCCTTAGGCTTACGTTTATCTGATTCCACTCTAAATCCCTAGAGGAGGATCCCAGTCAAATTATTTCTATTTAAGTCTTATAAACATAACATAGTTATAAACTCTTCTCACCCATAAGAACTTTAACCCTAAAGAACTTTTAGGTCTTTTATAAACTAGAATTGTAGAGGGAAGAACCATTGCTAAGTATAATAGATGGCTTATGATTCTCGCCACTCAGTGCTCACAAAGAAGGCGATCAATTTTATTAAAACCGATCTTTAAGTCGAGGAGAATACATATTTTCTTCCTTCCTTTATAATAGATGGATTCCTGAGGAGGAAAGCCGCAGATGCTTGTCGAATGTGAGGTTTTAAGATTTAATCAGCTTAAGGAAGACTTTGAAATTTCAAAAGACGCTGTTGCCGTTGAGGAGATAATAAACCTATATACTAACGGCAATCTCTACATAATCTTTCACTGTACGCCATCACAAATAAAGGAGCTCGTGATAGGGCATCTCTTAACAGAGGGAGTGATAGAAGAAGTGAAAGATATTTTGGAGATGACTTTTTCTGGAAAGAATATTCACGTTAAATTGCCTGAAGATAAATCTCTTAATGCTGCTCTGGGAAAGCCTAGATTAATAACTACTTTCTGCAGCGGTGGCGGCGATCTACCACTGCGCATATCAAAGGCTGCTCAAAAACTAAGATTTAACAAGATAAAATTTAATGCTGAAGTTATCTTTAAAGCGGTTGAAATATTGAATTCTAAGGCATCAACGTTCAGGGCTTCCGGCGGGACTCATGCAGCCGCTTTAATCGATGAAAAAAGTAAAATTGCAGCGTTCGCTGAGGACATTGGCAGACATAATGCTATTGATAAAATTATTGGTGAAGCTGCAATTAAAGGTGTAGACTTTAGCAGGTTACTTCTTGCATCTACCGGCAGGCTCACTTCTGAAATCGTTGTTAAAGCTATTCAAATAGGGATACCAGTTCTAGTTTCGCTATCAGCTCCTACAAGTATAGGTGTAAGATTGGCAGGGGCCTTTGGCTTAACTCTTATAGGCTTCGCCAGAGGAAAACGCTTCAACATTTATACTTCACCGGATAGAATAGAAAAATAGGCTAACCATGAAGGCATCTTTTAGACTTTGAAGAATTATCAAAGTTCTGCCGCCATCCTTTGTAAGTGCCAATAGTTAGAGGCATAAAGCCTAATCTAAGACCAGTCAACGTTAAGAATATAGGGATATACTAAAAGATGTTTCTGTAAAACTCACCTTGCATGGAGGCGGATGGAGAGACTTGAAGGTTAAAGTTAGATATTTTACAACTCTGCGTGAGTTAACTCGGCTTGCTGAGGAAGAAATCGAGTTGGAGGATAATTGCCTTTTGAGAGACTTTATTGAAAAAATTGTGCAGAAGTATGGGGATGAAGCATATCGATATTTATATAGCGACAGAGACAAGAAAATAGTTGACCCATCAGTCCGCTTCTTAATAAAGGGGAAGGACTCAAGAATGCTTAAGGGGTTAGAAACCAAACTTGAAGATGGGAACATTATAGCGATAATACCGCCTATCGGCGGGGGTAACCAGCAATTTTCACCTTTTGAGTCCCAAATGTCTTAAGTATGAAATCTATTGGTTCACAGTCATTGAAAATGAAAAATATATCTGTAGGTCGCAAAAATACCTAAAGAAATCTTCGAACTAATAGAGGTTGGATTTGAATATGTCTATAAACATGATGGACTTAAATTCTTAATTGTCGCTAGTCTATTTAATGGTGCCGCGGGCCGGACTTGAACCGGCGACAGCCCGGTTTCAGCGCAATTATTCAACACTTTTCTCTTCAGCCGGGTGCTCTCCCAAACTGAGCTACCGCGGCGATTTTCAAGAATGATATTGAAAATCTTCTTTATATAATTTTTTAGTTTTTAGTTCACTATCTCTCAACGACTATATTTCTCAGTATTCCAATATTTTCTATCTCCATCTCAATTACATCGCCATTTTTCAGGAATTTTGGTTCAGGCTTCATGAACGCTGCTACACCAGATGGTGTTCCAGTAGCGATTATGTCACAGGGTTCAAGCGTCATTACTCGGCTTATATGATGCACGATTTCATAGACGTTGAATATCATAAGTTTTGTTAAAGAATTCTGCCTGATTTCACCATTAACTTTGGTAATCATGCGTAGATTATTTGGATCGTTGATTTGTTCGATTGTTGTTATGTAGGGTCCAATTGGAGCAAATGTATCGAAGCTCTTACCTCTTGTCCATTGTCCATCTTTAAACTGTATATCGCGCGCGGATACATCGTTTAAAATAGTATATCCGAAAATGTATTTTTTAGCTTCAGAGATGGAGATGTTCTTCCCTTTTTTGCCTATTATTATGGCTAATTCAATCTCATAGTCTAACTGTTGAACAAAATTTGGTTTAATTATAGTCTCTTCCGGACCTATTATTGCAGTTCGAGGCTTCATAAAGATTATGGGTTCCCTCGGAATAGGCGACCCGCTTTCCTCAGCATGATCCTTATAATTTAAGCCTAGACAGACTATTTTTGGCGGATTTACTATAGGAGCCTTTAAAATTACATGTTCAAAATCAACCATTGCCCTTTTAATGTTGCCTCCTGAAGATTTTTCAGTTAATTTTCTAAATATTTTCTCAATTTTTAATCCTTTAGATATTAAGCTCCTAATGCTTGAGGGAACATTAATATTCGTCAGAGCCGAAAATTTGGTCAGATCCAGTATTTTTCCTCCTTCAGCCTCTAAAATTACGCCGTAGGATTCTTTACCTGAATAGGGGTATGTAAAGCGCGCTAACTTCAAATCGCCCACCAGAAACATTTTCTAGTAGATATTACGCAGATATAAAAGAGTAATTGCATTGAGGCGTTTAGAGCGTGAATAAGCCTAACAGTAAAGATCTTAGAGGGATACTTGAGACATCCCTGAAAATGCTTGAGAGATATCCCCTATGCGATGCTTGTCTGGGTAGACAGTTTGCTCTTTTAGGATTTGGCATGGATAATAGGG
>JAGTQL010000013.1:0-12046 GCA_018396555.1 Candidatus Bathyarchaeota archaeon
TATTGAGGGCAAATCGGTGGTTAAGGAGGTTGCATGATCAAATCTATGAGCAAGAAGATATCAAGCGTAAAAAAGGCTAGGGAAGATCTGCAAAGGATAATAGAAACATGTAAATCAGTTGAGGCCAAAGGGCTGGACCCATACTTAGTTGATGTTGAGGATTTAATAAGGGCGATCAGGGAATATTTTCCAAATTGGGAGAAGATTGAAGATTTATGCTTAGACACTGAAGCCCTAAACCACATAGCCTCGATTGTTAAAATGCAGGGAGAATGGGTAAAAAATAGGGCAACAGCATTATATAGAGATCCATTCTTAATTGAAGAGAAAATTTTAGGATTGCCCTTAGAGGAAATTGTTGAAATTTTTTTAGAGTCATGGCGCCCCATAGTGGAGTTTGAGCAGTTAACAATTAACAGTTTTAGCGAGGCCCTAAGATACTGGAGTGAGCTTCCGCCCCTAAGCGAGAGGTGGCAGAGAATAAGTTTCACAAAAACCGATCTTCAAACCGTAACCCATGAAGACGTGGTTAAAGAAGGTTTTCTGTCAAGCGAATCCTTCTTTGAGGATCTGGAGAGTCTGTGGCGGGAACTTAAGGAGGCAGCCTCAGTGAAAGGTAGAGTTGAATATTGGGATTTTATCGGCTCCGACACGTATGAGGAAACAGTTAAAAGAGCGTATTTAACGAGTTTTCTCATAACGTATGGCTATGCAATTCTGGAAATACGTCATCTTGAAGAGGAGACTTTTATATTGCCAAATGAGAAACCATCCGAGAAGAGGGGTGAATCAATCTCCTTCCCGATATCGATAAACTTTGAAGAGTGGGTGAAATGGAGAGAGGGCAGAAAGGCCTAAGCAGAAAAGCCTATTATGCTTCGAAAATTAAGAGGGCTGTTCATCTGCTTTTCTACAGGAGACATTCCATGCCTGGGGCTAGGGGTTGGGAGCTAAGAAAAAGCATCGGCTCAGATTACCCTAAAATAATAAATTTGCTTGACAAGTATTTAGAGAGGCTGGATCTAACCATTAAACCGGTCTTTGAGGAAGAGGCTAGCCCACCGGAAAAGCCGACCCTTGAACAATATGATAAGGCTAGATTTTATGTTACTTTAAGAAGCGGTTTCACATCCAGAGATTTAAAGCTCATAGGGTGGCGTATTGATGACCTAGCAGCCTTATGCGCCTCAATCGCACACATAATATCTAAGGGTGGGAAGGCTCAAAGGAAGGATCTTGAGGATCTTTTAAAGAATAAAATACCTGGTTGGCGCGTCGACATCGATCTTAATCGCTTTTTGAGATCCGGATACTTAATCGAGGATGAAAATGAGCAAATATATCTGGGTTGGAGGACAAGAGCTGAGGTCGATCAGAAAAAACTCGTAGATTTGCTGCTTAAAACTGAGGTTGAATCTCCAGCCAAAAAACGGGAGAATTATCCTGGTGAATACAAATTTTAAGGAGTTTTTATATGAATGAAAAAGGAAAAATCCGTTTCATCGGGATCCTTGCGCTGGACTTAAGGGGATAGAGGGCTTTTCTCATCCTCTACTGGATGCATCTACGCGATAATGAGGCTGAAAGACAGACCCTGCTGGTTTTCCCTAAAAGACATACAGTAAATGTGGAAACGGGTGTTTTCGCCTGTAGAAGCCCATCCCGCCCAAACCCGATAGGCTTATGCGTGGTGGAATTAATGAGGGTTGACGGATGCATCCTAACGGTTAAAAATTTAGATGCTTTTGAAGGCTCGCCGATAATTGATATTAAACCATACATTCCAAGGGCGCGGACTCGGTTCCAGACGCTAGGGTTCCAAAATGGGTGCTGCATGGACCTGCAACTTGACATCTTATTATTAACATTCAGGTGTAAAAATTAGAGCGAAGAGCTTCTATAGAAGAATGCAACTTGCTACCTCCAATAAAAAAGCGTTTACTCCTTAAGAATAGGAGATTGCAGAGTTCTTTATTAGATTAGGAAAAACGAATCGTTCTTATTAGTTGTAGGTCATCGTCAACGTGTTTATTGAACCAATATTAAACCAATATAGAGCTTAAATCATAGGATGCTTTGCCAGTAAATTCGTGTTTTAAATCCGGCTTCTTCTAAAATAGCTCAAATCAGCTGTTTTCAGTTAAAATAAGCTAAAAATGAGCTTAAAATTGGATGCTCCGGGCGGGATTTGAACCCGCGTCTCCGGCTCGAAAGGCCGAAATACTTGACCGGGCTATACTACCGGAGCATTTATGCATTATGTGTTCTTTGGGTTTTTGTTTATGTTTCGCCCATTAGGAAGCGCATTTGTGCAAGTCTGTCCATTACTTCAACTATTGCCCTCTCAATATCATGTCTCTTCGCCTTATATGTGTTCTCATCAACTCTTCCCTTTTTGTAGTCCTCATCTAGCTTCTTTAGATCCTTAAGTAGTTGATCCCTTTGCCTCTCCAGATTCTTCGCCATCGCGCCTATTTCTTCATACATTTTAATTCACATCAAATAGTTTTAGGAGTATTTTATAAAATCTTGGGTTAAATATGTTTCTCTAGAATCTAAGTTTTTTCAAGCATTCTTCCGGTTTTATGTTACTTTTTAGTTAAATGTCAGTTAGAGCTTGAACGATATTATAGTATGTCAGCATTCTTCCCTTATAATGTCCAACCGAGGTCATGATATGATTGCGCAAAATATTATCCACTCCTGTGAGCGAATTTACCCTCAGTGATCTATCTTGGTAGTCCGCATCATCAAACGGGTACATATCAGGTTAAGGGTGAACTGGATCGAACTTTAAGGCATTTCCAGTCGTCAACATATTGAATTCTCGCTTAAGTGTATAAGCATAGTCTGGAAACTTGAGTGGGCCGCGATCTACAGCCGCGCTAATATAAACGCCGCATTTTCAGCCAGGGTTCTAATAGGCGGCATGATCGCCTTAAACATCATCTCTACCTCCAAAGATCTGATATCTAGACGCGCAATAGGAGGGGGATCCTACTTTTCACCATTAAAATTGGCAGTACTTGGAAAAACGAAAGATTTTTAGATATGCTCAGAATCCTCATTTTTGAGTTGTGAAGCGAGGACCGCTTGGGGCGTCAAAGCGGAAAACGCTGAACTCAAGATTTAGAGCCTCTCTCGGGGCCTCAATGGTTTAAGTTCCTTTCCCGGCGTTAACTCTAGGAAAAAGTTACGTTGGAGATTTGGATGAGCGTATCTAGGATACCTGTGAAAATTTCCATTGAGGATCTAGGTGAGTCAAGGGGTTTTCTAATCCGCTTCCTATCTCCGAGAACTGTTGATGCAATAGTTAGAATGTTGCCGGTAGAGGGAAGGGCTGTTCTATGGAAAAGCGAGGTTTACTTTGAGATCCCATTAAGGATCGGCGACGAGAAGCCTAAGGAGATGGTTAAGAGGGGGGATTTAGCATACTGGCCTTTTGGGCGGGCAATCTGCATATTTTTAGAGGATATGCGCCCTTATACTCCGGTGAATCTAATTGGGCAAATTACGGAAAACATGGAAGTATTTAGCAAAGTAAGAAATGGTGTAAAAATGAAGCTTGAGAGGCTCTAAGATGGCTGTCTCATAATGGTTTGTAGATTTCCGTGTTTACACCGCTTGAAACACGGGCTATTACACCATACTTGCAGAGGCCCTCAAGGAAGTCTCTGGCAACGCTTAGGCGCAGATTGAAACGTGAAGCTATAAGGTACGGCGTTAAAACCTTCATTCTCTGTATCTCCTTTATTATCTTCTCATCTTTAGGATTAGGCGGAATCACCCCTGCGATTTTCTTCTCAGCCTGTAATGAAGACTTAGACTTCTTCCCCTCCTCTTTTTGGGACTCTCTAAACTGCGCTTTTTCAGCCTGAGAAATTGTTAGCTTCTTCTTTCCACCCATGGTTTCCCCTCCAAACATCATAATTTGTTAAAGAAAATGGAATAAATCCCAGATTTATAAGTTTCTCTATTTCTTTATGCAACAGCGCTTACATCAACTTTATGCTTTGCCCACCACTCCTCAACCGGTATGCCGAGCGAGCCCTCAACAATCGGCCTATGTATCGAGTTCATAGTGCAGAACGGGATTATTCTACCATCCGGTGTAGCATAATGAATAATGCAGCGTTGCACTCTCTCCAGGTCGAAATTGTATGGGTCCATGAAATGCATTGCAGATATCATAAGCATTTTCCTATGCAAGTCTCCAAGAGCATCGTAGCTTCCAGTTCTCAGAATCGGCCATATGTATTTTCTAAGCATGCTGAACTTAATGTGGCGTAATGCCCCTATAAAGATCATTTTCGCCTTAGTATCATGCCCCTTCATCTTTTCTTCATATGTTTTCATCATGGACTCCATGAACCTGTCGACATCCGCATATTTAGTTATCGGCACTATTTTCCCATCCTCCACAAATATATACGTTGCCATGCCGCAGTGGGGATGAGCTGTAAACTCAACATAACGCTTATTTTTCAATGCTCCAACAACCCGAGAAATTGGAACAACCGTGGGCACCGGATAGAAGTCTGAAACCTTTATTTGCCCATCAGTCTGCTCTTCCACGAGCTTCATCCAGTCCGGTATGGTTATGCGCATTTTCATGCGTTCTTGAACGGGTATTCTGCCGCAGAGCGAAACAGGTTGAAAGTTTACGCATCGAACAACATCAAAATTCCGTATCGCAAACCTAATTATGTCTCCGACCTGGCTGTCATTAACGCCCCTAATGAGCGTGCAGACAAGAACTATGCTGTCTATTCCAGCCTTTCTGCAGTTCTCAATAACCTTATTTTTCACCTCAAGAAGATCGATGCCCCTAGTGAACTTGTACACCTCAGGTGTTACACCGTCAAATTGCAGATAAATCGTACTTACCCCAGCCTTCTCAAGAGCCATGCAAAACTCCAGGTCTGAAGCCATCCTCAGCCCATTCGTGTTAACCTCAACATGATTGAAGCCAAGTTCCTTCGCCATCTTAACAAGTTCAGGCAGATCCTCCCTGATCGTCGGCTCGCCGCCGGAGAACTGTAGGGCTGTGGCTGGGACCGGTTCATTGCTACGTAGGTTTATGAGCATTTCCCTCACCTCATCCTTGGATGGTTCATAGACGTAGCCGGTTGTTCCAGCAGTTGCGAAACAAACTGGACAGCGCAGGTTACAGCGGTTTGTCACATCTATTATCGCTAGCACAGTATGTGATTTATGCTGGGGGCATATGCCGCAGTCATGTGGGCAGCCTTTTTGGGTTTCGGTTCTTGGATTTTCAAGTCCACTGCCCATTTGATCAAAGGCCTTTGCTCGCTCATAAAGCGCATAATCAGACCAGTAGACGTCCTGAAAGAAACCGTGCTCCGGACACTCTTTTTTAATGTATACTTTATTGTCCTCCTCAAATATTGTTGCATCTAAAACCCTTAAGCATTCTGGACATATGCTCTTCGTTTTCTTTATTTCTCTCATAATTCACCACTGTTATGAGTATACTTTAAATGTTTAGATTAAGGTATATAAGAAATTTTTCAAACTTTTCATACGGTGGAAAGTGTTGAGTGAGGAGGTTAAAGCTGCCCTTAAAGAGATGGGGCTAACTGAATACGAGATGAGAGCTTACCTATACCTTCTGAAAGCTGGTTTATCAACTGCAAGTCAACTAAGTGATGAAGCCAACATACCGTACTCAAAGGTTTATGAGGTCTTGAACTCTCTTGAGCGAAGGGGCTGGATAAAAGTCAGGAGGATAGGCCTAGGCTTTATTACCCGAGGTCTCCTGAAGAAGCCATTGAAGAGAATAGGCTGCGTATGGAGGATAAAATGAGGACTTGGCATAAATTGATTCTGCTGGAGCTCCAGCCAATTTATGAGAGGCGGGAAATTAGGGAGAAACCGGATATATGGATATTTCGCGGTGAGCTGGATGCTATCGCTACGCTAAAAGAGATGCTTAACGACACAAAGGTGGAGGTTCTTATAGTTGCGCCGAAAATCGCTCTACCAATTGTAAGCGCATCTTTGCCATCTTTAAGAGCCCTCAGCGAGTTGGATGTAAGACTGCTGATAATGTTATCCGGCGACCTGGACTGGTCCTCTACGGGGTTAATCGGGCTGGGTGAGGTTAGGTTTAAGGGCGGAATGTTCGGGGGTGGCATAATTGTTGATGAACGTAAGGCGCTGCTTACATTAGGCGAGCCGGAGCCGTCGTTGATTATATGGTCTAACCATTTAGACTTGGTGAGGTTTGCGAAAAGCTATTTTTACTATCTTTGGGAAACCGCGTACAAATCTGATTCGCTCATATTAAGCTGATGATACATGGTCTTTTCCATTCCACAATTCCTCTAAAATAAGACCAAAACGTGCTCTGCCGGAACATAAATCATGAAGAAGAATGTGATTTAGAAGCTATGTACCGTCTCCTTTATATGAGCGATCTGATTAAAGAATAATTTCTATTGCTTTCCTTATATTTTCAGCTCCCAAGTAAAGCATTCCCTCTTCATCTTCGCTTAGATCCCACTTTAGAATTTCCTCAATGCCCTTCCTGCCAACTGTTACCGGAACCCCGATGCTTAAATCTTTCAGACCGTACTCGCCTTCCAGAATAGCTGAGCATACGCAGAGTTCTCTTCTGTTATTAAGGATTTTTTCAATCATGTTCGCTGTGTTGTTAGCTGGCGCATACACTGTTGCACCCTTCTTCGATATAACGGTTGAAGCTGCTTTTTTCAGAGCCTCAGTAATCTCGTTTTTCTCCTCCACTGAAAATGCCATTTTTCTATCTCTTATTTTCACTTTGCTGAAGACCGGAACCTGATTGTCCCCATGTTCACCTATTATGTACGCCTCCACGTCTAAAACTGGAACAGAATATCTTCTGCTGAGAACATATCTGAACCTTGCTGAGTCAAGTATGCCAGCGCTTCCCATAACCTTGCCGCGAGGAAGCCCGGAACACTTCCACATGAGATAGTTCATGACGTCAACCGGGTTCGTCAATGTTATGATTATAGGCTCCCCGCCAACACTTTTTAAGTTATGGGCGATATCCTTAATTATATTCCCATTTACTTCCAGAAGTTCCAGTCTGGACCTCATCCCTGGGCTCCTCGGCTTACCCGCAGCCACAACAATAATGTCTGATCCCCGGGCATCACCGTAATCTCCGGCATAAACATTCGTGTTATTTTTAAATGCAATGGATTGCCCGATATCCGCAGCGTTTCCTTCAGCCAGATCCCTGACAATATCTATGAGGACAATCTCTTCAGCGAGACCTCTATCAGCTACCTCATAGGCTATGCAGGAGCCTAGGTTTCCGGCGCCGATAACAGTTATCTTGCACATTAAGTTCATTTTAAACGTCCAGTCTTAAATATTTTTAAATGGCTGAGCCATCAAGTTCAGAATGAAAAATTTAAACCTACCTTGATCAATTATTAAGTATTGCAAATGTTAGGGGCGTTTCAATATGGTTAAAAAAATTAGGATTAAAAGCGATAGGATTGGCGCTGTCGAGGCTGAACTCTTGGAAGATAAGAATCCGAAAACAGCTTCAGCGATTTGGGAAAAGCTCCCCTTCGAGTCTAGGGCTAACAGGTGGGGTGAGGAGGTATACTTTACAATACCCGTGGAGATGGACGAGGAAAATCCTCAGGAGACAGTTGAGGTGGGGGATATAGGTTACTGGCCCCCTGGAAGAGGCTTCTGCATATTCTTTGGGCCAACTCCAATAAGCCGGGAGGGCGAAATTAGGCCCGCTGATCCAGTAAACGTGTTCGGCAGGATAATTGGCGACCCGAAAATATTTAGGAAGGTTAGAAGTGGGGACAGAATTAGGGTTGAGAGAGCATGAAAAAATGTGACACCCAGCGCTGACATGGTTGCAGTAAGCGTAGCACTGGTTTCTTTCTATGACGCTCAGTAGTAGGCTTCCGTAATTTCCTGGGGTAATATTTTTCTGATCTCCTCAAAATATGTGAGGATCCTTTTACCCTTCTCCATTATGAAATATTCCTTTCTATTATTTGATTCAATTTCTTTTATGAGGTTTTGGGAAACTAGAAAGTTTAGGATCTCCTGCAGCGGCATCCAGGAGAGGTTGGTTTTATACATTATCCTCGTCGGCTTGCTTTCTCCCTTGCCTATTACACGTAAAACCTCTAGGTAAACTTCAAGTCTGGATCTTCTTCTTCTAATCATGAAGATCACGATTCTCTATTGGTTCGGAAGCTATCAGAGAATTATTTATTCGTTGTAAATATTTAAAACTTATGAATTTCATCTATAGTTTTCCACTGTTTTGGAGAATCATCGCTGGGTTTTTCCCATATTTGGATAAAAGAATGAATTACCATCCTAAAATTGGTGAAAATCATGTTATATTCCCATTAATTAGAAAATTTTAGTTATTTTTTCTTTTTATCGTTTTATTTCACCCTTTTCGGCTAGAAAGGTTTAAATTGCCTTTATTGATAATTCATTTCAAGGTGAAGTAAAAATGTTAAGTAAGAATGTTACTATGCGTGTAAATTCCAGAAGAAACAGCGTTGAAGTTATTGCTGACATACTGCACATTGCTAGAAACGGGGCTAGGAAAACTCGGATAGTTTATGGCGCAAACATAAACTTCAAGCTCCTAAATAATTATTTGAAAAGGCTTGAGAGAAGCGGGCTGATCGCGACTGACCCAAGGGACCACGCTATAATTAAAACCACGGAGAAGGGTAAGGAATATTTGCGACAATACGAGAGCCTTAGAAAGCTTGGGGTTCTATAGGAGGTGAAAAATGTTGCTTTCAGCTTCCGGAATTTTTGCAATAACCATACTATTATTGATCGCTATAGGAATTAGCAAAATCCTCCAGTTACTCCATAAAAAGCATCATGAAAATCCGCTTTATTTCTAGGTATAGGAAGCGAAGATCTGCGATTCACAGAGAAACAAAAGATCTTAAGGCTACCTATGAATTAACAGAATCTTTGACGGGGGAATTTTTATGACAAACCCGTTCTGGAATAAAGTTAGAGTGTTGATATATAAAAAAGCAGTTGAGCTTTACATACAGGATCGTATGCATCTCAATGTTTTCATCATGCCGACCTGATTCTGAACTAAGAGAATATGGATATTTTGAAAGAGCAAAAAGATCAGCTTTCCAGTCACTCCATATAAAGTGTCATGAAAATTAGCTTGCTTTATTTCTAGGCAAACTAGGTGGGCAATGCTTATCCTATTCTCTATGATGTTCAGCTATTTTCAGGATATTTCTCGCTTCTCTCTCGTCTCTACATGAGATGCAGAGCATTAATCCCCTATGTTTAAGTTTTTGAAGCAGATGTTCAACTTCTTCAGGCTCGCAGCTAATTACTAGGCATTTATCCGCATTAAGTATTTTCAAACATAAATCTGCCCATGCAGACATGGGTTCTGAACCTGCCCCTGGAACCCATTGGATGCCGTCAAGGCGCTCTATTCCCAGTAGGTGATCTAGGTTGCCTATTGCCATAGGGCCGTCAAGATGGAATATTGAGTTGTCAAGGTAATTCGCCAACGTGATCTGCTCCTCAAGAAAAAATTCCTCAAACATTTTTGGTGAGACTAAACCTGAGAAATCGTCTTGAAGCGCAAAATATCTCCCCCTTGAATACGCAGGTATCCATGTTATTGAGCCCCTCTGTATCCGCGAAATCTTCTGGTAGTAGCTTTCAAAGACCTTAATGCATATTTTAGTAAGCTCCCTTAGCAGCCTTTTAACTTCCCCGGGTTCTCTATATAGGCTTTTCACCAGGTTTCGGGTTCCAGCTGCAGCGGCCAGAGAGTCGCCACCGTAATGTATGTCTGGTATTCCAACTAAAAAGTTTCCCTCAGCAACCTCACATACGGCGTCGAGGATATTATTCATTATCATCCACCATTTGGTATCTTCTCTAAGATTAGGCTCATATATAGATAGATTTTCAACGAAAGGTTCAGCCCATGAGGTTTCTTCAGAAATAAATTTTAGATCTGCCCCTAGGAATGCGGTGAAGGAGTTGGGTCCTAAATTTGGCAGATACCACGGTATGGCATCGCCTAAAAACATTGTGCTTTCAAAGTAGATTTCAACCTTTTTCAAAACATAATCCACGTTTGTCCAAGCCTCCTCCATGTTTCTAGGGGTTGGAAAATCAATTTTCACCCTTTCCAGCCTCGGAGCCGTAATATAAAGTATCGGCACATCTAAGGGCTCCCTATTCCAAAAAGCCTCAAACCTTTGCTTTATATCCTCAAAGTTAACCTTATCAAGGTATGATTTCAAACTGGCAAATCCTCCTTTAAGGCTTTTATGTACAGACGTTAATTTATTAATGAACGAATTAATGTTTTGGTGATGGATATGCCTACCGTAATAATTGAGATGTGGGCTGGGAGAACGGAGGAGCAGAAAGCAACCGTCATAAGAGGGATAACTAAAGCCTTTGAGGAGATCGGGATTAAATCGGAACATGTGCAAGTGATAATACACGAGGTGCCCAGAAGCAATTGGGGCATTGGCGGCGAGCAAGCGTCAAAAATTTTCCCATAGCCAAATGAAAAGCAACCTTTCTTTTTCCGGCTTACCGATCTTCTGCTTAACTAGGGGGATTCGGTTCTGTTTCTTTTGTGTTTAATAGTTTATACATTATCTCTTTATGATATATGGGGGCTAAGGCGCAGAGTAAAGACGCTGTAACTGTAAGCCAGAAGGTGATTGTGAACCCTGCTCTAAGCGGGATATCTAATGAAACGTTCATGATGCTTATTGAAACAGTTTCCTCACCCACTATTGGAAGGGTTTTATTCAACAACGTCGCTGGAAGAGGTATAAGTAGCATTAACAGTGATATGATGAAGAATAAAAGTGTTATTATAGGCTTTGAATAAGCGAACTTCATTAGGTTTTCGGAGAATCTCCTGTTCGGCATTAGGGAATATATGAACATTGCAACCGCGCTTTCAACGAAAACCAACTGAGCAACCACGTTTATAAAATATAATATCACCACCCTTACAGGCGTTCCTAAAATGTTCACTTCATAATTCAAGGCTGAGAACCCTAAAAATCCTGCGCCATCACCTACGGTCATTTCCCACCAGTAGCATCTGTAAAAGATTGATAGATAGAGGGCGATGAGTAGAAGCATGCTCCCCGCGATCCCTATTGGGTTAATTTTTCTTAAAATCTGCATCTGGTCATCCATCCACAACAGATGGTACTGGTCCAAAATTTGTATAATTCCCCTGGAGGGTTACGCCCTGAATATCTATCTTGAACCCCAAGTCCACGTATACGTATTCTTCTTCATGATGATAACTCTTAAGATGTCTTTTACCAACATCTGTGTAATTGAGGATTAAAGTTAATGCTATGGATTTCCTAGGCGGAAGAATTACTGATTCTTTGGTTAGGGAAAAATTTCCCAGAAAAACTTTATGCTCATAGCAAAAGACTCTCCCTGAGAAACCCTTTACGGTCAGGGCTGCATTGTAGGGGTTTGTAAAATTAAATGTGATAAGCAGCGTCTTTGATAATGTAATATTATAACTAATGTATTTCACATCCGGCATCTCAATCTCTGCGATATCAAACTTAGGCATTACAAGCGCCAATAAATTATTATGGTAAATTATAAACGCTAGACAAAATGGGCCAATCACAGTTACCACGGTTAAAATTCTTAGAACCCACTTCAATACATCCAATATTAAATTCCTCAAAGGCGTCGAATGTAAAACTAAAAACCCTCGCGCGCTTATATGTCTTATGGTCAAATAAATAAGTAACATTTTTAAATGAAGGTGTTTTAGAAAAGTTTAGGAAAGAAAGCGGGGTCGTGGGCTAGCTTGGTCTAGGCTACGAGACTTGGGCTCTCGTGACCCAGGTTCAAATCCTGGCGACCCCACCAATAGCTTTGTTGTTTGCGGAAAAATTTCTCGAGAAAAAGATGTTGGATTCCGTATTTTACTAGGGTTTTCTAATTGCATTTTAAACCTCGCCGTAATGGGTGGTGATATTAT
>JAGTQL010000013.1:12053-28692 GCA_018396555.1 Candidatus Bathyarchaeota archaeon
CCTAGCCCTCCCCCTATCTTTTCTGCGAAAATTTAAGCGGCTTAAATTCTGTGAAAAATTTGTTTATAATCTAACAACTTCAGTAAGTGAGCCTATGGTCAGTGTTTAGGAAGCCCTTGGAATAAGGCTTAAATACCGGATCTTTTTAGTTCCATATCACGTTATCGTAGAGTGTGGTGCGGATGCCCAGCCAATTTCCCGTCCGCGGAGAACAAGCGTAAAGAAGACAATAATGTATCGTCTAGTCGTAGATCCAGTCGCCCTATTCATAACATACGTTTTTACTGGTGAACTCTTCGGGTCAATAATTGCTGTGCTTTCAATAGAAACTTTCTCAACAGTATTCTACTATATATTAGACAGACTAATGTAGCCTAAAAACTTCAGCTAAACCAAATCCCCTATTTTTTGAGAAAGAGACCTAGAAACATGACTTATGTAAGTAAGCAGCACTTTAGGCCAGCAAGCGAACGTTGGTTTTCTATTAATCTACATGTCACCCCTTTTTCATCCGCCTCTGATCTTTTTAACCGCCCCAATCATCGTTCTCCACGCATTTTAAGAGTCATCACACGAGAGTTCAAAACCCTCTTCCGCCCTAAAGCTCCACGTCGCTATAGCATTCGCCCCAAGCTCAATGGCCTTAACCACGCTTTCATAGATATCTGTTTCGCGCCCCTTAGGAACTTTTATGAGTTCTACCCATATCTGAGTTTTCAGTAGCTTTACTCGAAATTTCTACGGCTTCTTTAACCCACTCTATAAACCGTTCGAAAGATCTGTTACTCAAAACCCAGTACGGATCTGTTGAGAAAACATTTAGGCTTTTTTAGGTTTAGAACGGATTTCCAAGAGTATATTCCATGCATGCCAGTATAATCCGGGATTAGGCAAAGCATCTTTATCATAGAACAATAGAGATTTATGGTCAGGGATAAAGTGATATAGGTGTTAACAGTGTTTATTTTCCGCTCATTTCAATTTTTTCGATTCTTGGAAGCAGGGTTTCTACTTGCAGATAGGTTTCCACTGAACACTCTATTGTCTTCCCATAAACTTCCTTCGGCACCTCGTTTGCCGGAATATTAAATCCTCCGGTGGGTTTGATTATTATACCCTTAAGATCGAATTCTTCCTCTCCTCTAAGCAATGTTTTAATAATATCAAATGTTATTTTGTCTCTTTGGGATTCATCTTTACTCCAGACATAGATATGATATTTCATGATAAGCTTTACGCTCTTTATTTCCGCGGGAGCTAAATATCTAATCAACACGTTATTTGAACCCTTCTCCGGCGGCGATTGGAAATTAACTGAGCCGCTCCCATAATCTATAATGTAGTCGGTATTCTCCAGTCTTCTTTCGCCCGGAGGATACTCTACTATCAAAGTTGGTTTTAGAGGTTTTTTAGTAAGGACAAAATTAACTTTCTCTCCGTCCCCGCTGAAATACTCCCTAACCTCATTATTTTTTGCGGTGAAGGATCTTCCAATCCCAACTTCTTCAACCTTAAAGTCTATGTTTGCGACTGAAATTGCGGGCAAGTTTTCTTCTATGTTGAGATCTGGTTTTCTCATCCCTATATTGTTTTTTGGGACATCTTCCACGCTCTCTTGCAAGATGTTAATTATCGCATCTTCAATCCCGCTGAGCATATTTGACCGCCCCGCCTTTACGTATACCCTTTCAAGTTTCAAGAGGTCTTATTCTAGCCACATATTGGATGACATTAGCTATCCTTGTCGCGCATTCACTGTTAACATTCTTGAAGTATATGTATCTAACCTCTTTATCAGGATTTGGATTCCTAAGCTCATATTTATACCACACTCGTTCATTTGGAGATAGAAGATATTCAATGTAGGGGTTCTCTGAACCCTTAGGTCTTAGCTTAGTCCACTCGTGAATGAATATGTCGCCTATCACGTGTCTCGTTCCATCAACATACTCGAGCGTTATCTCCAGGGTCTTTTTATCACCATTATCCGCTCCAGACCAATAATATAGCGTATCAAAATGGGATAGTATCCCAAACCTGCAGATTTCTCCAGTTCTTCCTCTCTCTATAACCCATTGCCTGGTTATATACCCAACAACGCTGGATGCGTAGTTACCTACCTCTCCAGGAACGTCCTCATCAAGCCTATATGATAGACCTATCGGACTGTCTAGGTTAGTGAGCACAACGATCTCTGTCATAGCGTCCACATATCTCCTTAGATTCCGTACTTCCTCTTCCAATCTCTCTAAATCAGCCCTTATATCCTCCTGAATCTTATTCCAGTCTTCCGATCTAATTAATTCGCCGGGTTTCTTCCTTACGGGTTCAAATTTCGGCAAATAATCACCTCTCAAATAACTTTAATTACTGCTTTAACTCCAGAAGCCTTAATTGTGTGCACAACCTCTTCTAAAATGGATAAATCATTTTTCCCCGAGATGACATCCTTAGGTATTTTAATCTCGAATGTTGCGGGTTGGTAGGCTGCCCAATTAAAAATTATTTTAGCCGTAGGTATGCCTACCGCGAATATAGATTCGTTAAAACTCGATATATCAAATCTTCCGATCGCTTCCTCCACCTGTTCAGAATATTTCCATGTTGACCCTTTTCTCAGCAGCCTTGGAAAACTAGTTACTGTGAGCCTTTCAGTTACATCTATCCCATTTAATGTCGCTCTACCATCTCCTATCTTCAGTTTTTCTCCAGCTCCAATTTCTCCATTAAAAGATATTTTCTCACCAGTGTCAATATTGAGGATTGTTGGATTAATGATAGTCATATCAGCTGTTTCAGTTGTAATGGTAATGCTTGGAACGGCGTCCAGCACGCTATTACTCGACATGAACCATGTGTCGCCAGTTCTCACCTCTAATGTTCTTTCTACAGTAATAGGAGGATTCTCCACGAGCTCAAGCTGGTAATTTTCCGGCAACCCAAGGGTCATTTTAACTGATGATAGGATAGCGCTTACGGTTCCTCCACCTTTAAAATCCATTATTGCCCTCTTTAGGCGGCTTCTATATTCTGAATCCTCTTCTCCCATTCTTCTCTTTAGATTAAATATGGCTCCTAACCTATCTATGTCTTCCCTAAAAGCGGTATCAACCCAATGTGCTCTTAATATTGCGTTAGTGTCCTTATCCGCTTCCTCAAGTCTCTTCCCCACAGCATTTATTATCTTGAAGATTCGGGAATTCTCATCCCAAACCTTATAGAAGTCGGGAAATCTATTCAAAATCCTCTTGGTTCTCTTCATTCAAGCCTTTCCACCTGAAGTTTTTACTAAAACATTAATTGTTCTGGCAGTAGCTCTCTCTTCACTGCTTATTTCTATATTTGCTTTAGTGCTTGTAACCATCTCCCCATCCCTTCGATACGCCTTTATAATAACCTCGCCTACATCGTAAACTCCGTTCACGCTTAAAGCTGCCCCGATAATTCGGCTATATATCACATCTTCACCTATTTTCAAGGATGAAATATACCCTCTCACTTTACCCTCTATTTCTCTCTCAACCTCTGATGGCTCCACTTCTCTTCCTAATACTACTGTCAGAGAAAGATCTAGGTATACGGGTTTAGGTCTCAAAAACTCCACCCTTACGCCCGCGGCCCTTATATCCTCAATAACCTTTTTAATCTCATCTTCATCTCCCCCGTCGACAACTATTTTCACGATGCCGGGAACACCATCCGGCATATCCTCTATGAGAACGCATGTAACTCCCTCAACACCCCTCACCCCAGCCTCTAAAGATGTTAACGTTGCTTTACCAGCTACTTCAAGAGCATGCTTTGCTCTGGCTCTTAAATCCTCATCAGACTCAGCCTCTGTTCCGCTAAGTATATCCCCTCTATTAATTACGTACTCTACTCCCATCAGTGGTTGGGGCATAACTGTTATCATACCAGCGTAGACATTCCCCGCTGTACCAGGCGTTAAAGCCCTCACCGGAACATCCGCCTCCCATACCCCCTCAGAGATTTTCTCAAGAACCCGCTCCTCAGTTGTTACAAACACCTTAGCCTCCTGTGGAGTAGGCGAGTAGGTTGAAACCCTACTTCCGGCAGGGATCTTAATTTGTTCATATGCGATGTAATCCACATAAAATATGGTGTTGTAATCCGGCTTCTTTCCTTCTACCAACCACTCAATTCCCCTATTCACTACAATATAATCAATATCTCTCTGAAAGATATAGGAAGACCCTGATACTGGCCCCTCAACCTTAATGATGCTTTTTATTGGAAGACTATTCAATTCATAAATTGCTTTACCATCATAAAAGTGTGCTTCACGGTTTACTTGAACCTCCGCTGGATCTGTGCTTCTCCCAAAAGTGACCTTACCGGTTGCATGCTCTGGTGGTTTACGGGATATTCCCAGGAGGGAGACAACTAAATCTAGGGCGCTTCCACTGGCAGTATCGATGAAGCCAGCCAAATAAACCTTATTCAACTGCTCGTACAGAAATTCTATTTCCCTGCTGATTGCTTCCACTATGGTTCTTGTAACGCTTCCAGGGTTTATATCCGTGATCCCTGATGGTGCGCCAAAAATATAGTTTACGTAGAATGGTGTTTTATCATCTGGTTTATTTCCATTAGGAAGCCACTCTAGCATATCGCCAGAAAGCTTATAGTCAACGCCTTCCCTAAATGTGTGGCGGGCTCCATTCATAATCCCCTCAACTTTAACTATGCTTTTTACGGGCGTGTTGTCCAGCTTATACCTAGTTCTATAGATTTCGTGGATGTGCTCTTCATTAACTATCCCCCTTGTTATCTGGGCGAGTATGGCGTCTCTTATTTCGTTATAGGATTTCTTAACAAATGCCATTAAACAACCTCCAAATAAAATGGGAACACTATATTTAACGCAGTGCTCTTCCCTATCGGCAGAACAGTTATATCTATATCTACTCGTCGGCCGTCATCTTTATTGGGTCTAACAGATATATTAATGATTTCTTTAACCCTGGGATCACGCATCACGCTCTCTCTTACATAGGCTTTAGCTAGTTCTCTAGTTCTCTCATTATTTGGCTCGCCGACTAGTTCGTAGAGACGCGAACCATAGTTTGGATGACCTAGATCCGCCAATTCGCCTAGTCTAGTTCTCAACCTATTTATTATCGCTTGCCCAAGATTATATTCCTCTTTTACGATTTCCAGATCACCGTTTGGGCTTAACGCTAGGTCGCTTCCAAGTTCCTCATCAATTATTTTTAAATCACTTCCAAGAGGGCTACTTGACATTTAAACACTACCAAATGTTCTATCCAATCATAACTGTTCCAAC
Organism: Candidatus Bathyarchaeota archaeon; assembly: GCA_018396555.1. Classification (GTDB taxonomy): domain Archaea; phylum Thermoproteota; class Bathyarchaeia; order Bathyarchaeales; family DTEX01; genus DTEX01. The sequence continues at coordinate 17,362 of JAGTQL010000013.1, forward strand.
AGCTATTACTTTACCTATGGGCAGATCCACTGGGTCATTACATGTGATCGCTGTGTCCCCATTTCTAGCGGCTGGCTTACCATTTATCATAACTGTTTGGCTTCCAGTTTGAATTATAGCCATATTTGATGGAGGTTTCTGGAATGATCCTCCTTGCGGAATGTGCGGTGGTGTATTTTGAGCTGTGCTTCCAACGGTGGCTGCTGGTAAACCCATGATTTTAACATTTGGGCTTAGGTTTCCATTGATTACCCCCATGAAGGGATGCGGCAGTGGTGTTGGAACCGGCCCCGTTGGGGTTAAGACCATTATTATGTGGGTGTCCGTTGCAAAGATTTTGTCGCCCTGTTTTGCCGCTGGCTGTCCCAAGTAAACCACCAAGATAAGCCTAGTTTATGTTTACTAATGCGCCTTTTATATCTAATGTCCCTGAGGCCTCAAGTTTAGCCGTTGCGCCCGATTTAATTTCGAGTTTGCCGCGGCTTTCTATACTTATGTTATTTGCGGATAATGAGATATCCTGGTTTGCTTTCACATTTACTTTCGCATTGGACTCTATACTTATGTCTCCGTTTCGATCTATTTTTAAAATTGTTCTCCCAGCCTTAATGGATACTTCGTCATCAGTTATTGAAAATATTATGCCCCCTGGAAACTCCAGGTGTATTCTCCTAAGGCTGGATGATTTAGAGTATGGCGGTATATAAACAATCTCCTCCTCTTTGCTGACTGGGGGTCTATCCTCATCCGTGTATAGTCTACCTACAACGACTGGTGCATTTATATCTCCATTAATAAATGTTACAAGAACTAGGTCTCCAATGTTTGGTATATTGGCTAAGCCAATATGTTGGGTTGCCACAGGAACCCTTCGTAATTCGATATCCCTATACTTCAATTTTACATTACATTCATAATTGTCCTTATCACTTTCACTTGAGTGAGGAAAAATCGACGTTACAACTCCAAGCTCAGCTATATGCGTCTTTTTAATTTCTTCTTCCACAATCTTCTTGATAACTTCAATCATTCAAGCACTTTCCTATCATCTTCTAAAGCCCAGTATAGTTATAAAACCTTCCTTCCTGTTTAAGACGTGCTCCACGCCTCGAACTTGATATTCACCGTTCATATAAGCTTGCTTAAAGCCTCTAATCTCAACGGTGTCGCCTAAGTCGATATCTGGATTACCAACTATTTTAGCGATTCCAGATATTGTTTTTGTTAGACTGTTGAGCTTCGCTTCAGCTATCTTATGGGCTGCATTCTTATCTCTTGCAGTTGGGTCCACTATCAGCAGCTTACTTCCGCTTCCCGCTGAACCCTCTACAAGTCTTTTTGTAAGCCAATGAGCTTTATCAGCCCCCTTAAAGCTTGCTGGACTCTCACCGCGTACCAATACTTGAGTGAGTTTCGGCTCATACTTGTAGGCTTCAATGTAGATTATGTTTTTACCATACTCTAAAATATGAGGTTCCTTCCCCTCGTAACTCTTAAACACTAATTTGTTCTCTGCATTCATGTAGAGGTCAAAACCGCATTTATTGGCCAGATCCCACATATGCTCATAAATATTTTTGCTATCATCCACAGTGTATTGGGGGAAGCGTATTCCATCCGCAGCATTCTCAGCCACCACGCTGGCTTTTCCAGCTAAATCTGAAACTATTTGACCAGCCATTTGTCCCTCGTAAACTTGATTAACCCTTGTGTTAAGTAATTTTGATACCGAATCTAAACCTAATACCCTCACTCTTGCTACATCACTCTCTAAGTCATCAACAAAACCATTAAAGACGTTTTTCAAGTCTTCCTCATACCCTAGCTGAATTAGGATTTCATCACCTTCTCTTATCCTAGAACTCTTACTATTCAAGTTAAATAGTATCTCGCAACCGCCCGCCGGAGTTTCCATGCTCCTAGAAACTCTAATGCTAACGATACATGAAGATGAAACCTCAAAAACCTCAGATCCAACCTGCACCCTATAAGAGGGTTTTAGCAACATATGTCACCGCCTACTATTGTTGTTGATCAACATAACTCCGTACTGCCTTAATCATTTTTGCAACCTCAAAATCGACGCGATCTCCACTAATAACAGAGTCCCATTCTGATGGAACGCCATTTTCATCTTTTGGCCTCCTACTGCCAGCGAGAAAATGCTTTTTAAACCTTTCAATAGCTGTAGCGGTCTCAGAACCATATCCGCTCTCTTTAGGGAGGTAATAACCTATTCTTCTAAGATCATCTTTCAATTCTTCAATCAATAAGCTAGATGTGTTACGCTCGATAGGGAAAGCATCAGGATTAAGGTTGCTTATGTAATACGGATCCGGTATTAACCCCAGCCTTATTTCTTCAAGCCTAATCCAATCAAAATTTGGACCTGGACAATTCTTTAGGGGGATTCTGACATCATCGTGACCTACAACTCTATGTTTGGGAATCTCGTATCTACTTCGTAAATTATTTATTAATGTTATGAGCGCGTTATACTGTTCTTCTGTGAATGGATTATCACCTTTAGAACCATCTTCGTGAACGATTTCGATTCCTATGGAAAAGCTGTTAACACCATTTCCTCCAAAATAAGATGCCCCTGCGTGTTGTGCGCTCTTATTATTAGTAACCATTTTTATAATCTCCCCATCTCTATCAATAATGTAATGAGGACTAGTTTTCGCATCTTCCTTCGTAAATTCGTTTAAATCACTGTATACGCTTTTGCCATCCGTATGATGAACAACTATCAATGTAGGACTTTGAATTTCTTTTGGCCTATTAATGAAAAACCGCGCCTTTATCCAAATTGGCTGAAGAAAAACCAAAATCCTCGGGTTTTGAACATTTACCCATGCATTATCCCATGCCCATTTACTTATATCGGTTGGTCGTTTTTTATAATCAGGATTCAGAATCGCTAAATTTTTAGAGCCAGATATGGATGCATCTTGTGGGCTATTATTTTGTATAGTTACCGTTAGAGTTGCTGGGCGGTACATTTCCTCTGGTATTTTTTGATCTTTAGGAATGCTCTCCCCCCAAGAGGATGGATCATCTCCATCCCAAGCGCCACTCCATCCGTCTGGCGTAATTTGCAGTTGTATTTCTACATTTTCCGTACTTTCACCCTGCTGGCTCTGTAAAATTTGTAAATACTGACCTAGATTCCAGTTTCCTAGGTTGGTTCTATAATTTGAGCCTCCAACGCTGATGGTAAACCCTATTTTTACTTTTCCCATCAGCTTATTTCTAAGTGCCATTAATAATTGTACTGGCTGAATAGCGCCAGCGTCGTATTTTTGTTGCTGCACCATTTTCAGCGATCACTCCTCTCCGGATTTTATCTCAACCTCTTTTGTTATGCCCTCGTATTCTGGTGCATCCACTGTAACTTTGTACTTTCCAGGTTCTAGGTTGTCTTTTCGGAATATGCCTTCCTCATTAGTTTTAATAATGTATTCGCCACCATCCCAAGTTATCTTAACAGACACCTCGCTTCTGGGGTTTCCATTGGCGTCCAAGACCTTGCCAGTTATGTAGTTAACAGATGCTAAAGCATCGTTAGTTTCTTCCTCAACCTCTTCAGCGGCTTCTTCCTCTTGGCTTGGAGCCGGTTCCTCCTCTTCCTGTGGTATGAAATATTCCCTTAAAACCATCCGATACTTGTATCTGTTAACTGCCCCGCCTGAATCTTCAACTTGAAAGTCTTCTATTAGAACTTGGTTCACTTCGGCTACGCCGGAGATATCCGAAGAGAATGGAACTGGGGAACCAGCCTTAAACTTTGATCTAATAATTTCTAAATCTTCCCTAGCTCCCTCACCAAAAAGCGTTCCTTCAAAAGATATGGTGACTGGTTCCCTTCCCAAATCCTGTAGGATGCTTCCCTCAAAACCAGGAATCTTATGCTCTACAATGCGCCTCTTCTCGCTAATAGCTATGTTATAGACGCTTCTTAGACTTTTCGTTACTCCAGTATCAGGATCCCGGCTATGTCTAATTAATTGTATTCCATCAATCTCAATACTCATATGTTTAATCCATGCCTCCTAGCCTCTTCACGCAGAATCTTAATTATTTTCCTCTCCAGCTCTCTTAAATCACCCTCATCGACTGGGGACTCAACCTTAACCGTTACATTTATTGGACGCTGCACTTTAACAGTCTCTGAGGGGGGAGAGGGCGCGGATGAAAGCATCTGAAGAATTGACGTTACCTCATGAATTCTTAATGATTGAAAGAACGTAGCCTCTCCGCCATATGAAACTCCAAACAAAGGCTTACTTATTGCAGAGTAAATATGCACAGTTAAGCCCTCGCTTATCCTCATGATTAATCTTCCAAGGTCAAATTTTAGAGGGATTCTGCCAAAAATGGCTTTAACACTTGAAATCAAGGGATAAACGACATCTAATGGTTTTTTCATTAAACCCGCATACTCCATTAACTTCATCGGTTGAGGTATCATAGGCTTAATCTTAGGTGTAAAACGGCTTACAATAGGATGGTAATCCATCAAATGAGGAAGAACTTCGCTAATAGTTTCAGCATAACGCCCAGTTACTTTGAATTCAACTGAATCTTTCTTAAAGCCCTCAACGACTAAACTTTTGATCCGCTGCTCCATCAACGGGACAGTACTCGATGATGCTATTAATTTCCCAAAAAATTCGGCGGCTGAACGAAAATATTCTACTTTTGAAGGGGGCAGTTGCCGTGTTAAAGGATACGTGGGGCCCTCAAAGAATACACGTGCATGCGCTAGTAAAACAGGTGGCTTACCAGTTTCCCCTGCCTTTAAAGGCTCCTCCCAATATAAGTAGGGCAATAGTGATAGATTCCTGACGAATATTCGTGATAGATCATAGACTTCACCTCGCCAAGTTTTTTGGGTAAGCAGGTTGAGGGTTTCTCTCAAATTTATGAAAAACGTGGGCTCAAACAAGAATGCCTGGCTATAAACTATTTTTTTAATGTGTGCTTCATGAATTGATAACGCATCTTTTATTCTTTGAGCCGAAATATGGGTTCCAATGAATGTTGGAGAAGGACGCTGAATAATCAGCCTATAAGTTTCTTTCATCCCCTCAATAATGGGCTGCGTCTTTCTAGTAGCCGTTTCAGACATCTCCTCCATAGATAATTCCATTTCTTTATATGTCTTACTGACAGCCCCAAGCGCTCTAAAATAGTACCGAAGTCTCTTCTCATCAAAAGATTTGGGAGGAGAAACAGCTTCAAGAGCCTCGATCTCATAGAGTTTTTGAAGAGTTACGGATGAAATTTTGGGAGCACCCCTTGGCATTGCTGCTCTCAATGATGTTATACTAGCGTATTTATAGGATATTGCACCAACGAGTTTAGGATATATTGTATAAATTCTTCGAACAGACGAGACCTGAGGTGACTCAGTAAGCGATTCGACCGCTTGAGAGATGGGAGTTTTCTTATAAAGAAAACGACCTGCCTCATCTGACCTGCTTCTAATATCGCTTAGAATTTTAGATATATCTATCGAACGAGGGAACCTACGAACCATCCCAGCCTTTAACAGTTTTAAATTTAGGATGAGTTCTTCCTCAATTTCCGGGCTCTTGAACCATGTTACGGCTAATTGCGGTTGATGGCTGATAAATCTCATTATGTAAATGCTACGTATCCATTCACTGACCTTAGAAGCGTACCTCGTTAAATCTCTTATTAATTGAGAGCTAATGGAGTGAACTCTAAGGAGAACCCTACTGAAATATGAGATAATTTCCTTGAACTTTAATGTGATTAAATTTAGTTCAGCGATGGCTGGACCCTTCCAGGCTACTCAAATATTATTCTTGTGGTTCCCTCTTCCAGCGGACTAGCGTATTTAATTTGTTTTAGCCGATATACTAAAGCTGCCATCAGGAAGTTAATTTGATCCCTAGTTAGCTCTGATGGGTGCTCAGCCAATTTGTAGCCGTAATCAAGACATAAAGTGGATAGCTCCAGTCCCTCAGGGCTTTTGAGGAAATTCTCCATATCTATTCTTTTTTTTTACTTTCTTCTTCTGGCACAACACCGCTGATCTCAAGAACCTTTGCGCCTATAAACTCCGGAACTCCAAAAATCATGCTGGCTAACTCTTCCACAGTCAATTTGGGTTCAATAAGACCCATAGATGCTGCACGCCTCAAAACCTCAAAGTTTGTTGAGATATCCATTTTACTGAGATCCGGCGTTCCATCCTCTCTTATAGGAAGATTTCCAATAAATGAGAAAAGATCTGTTAATTCGCCGTCTGTAAGGGGACGTATTACAACCTCAGCGTCATATTCCCTAATATAAAGAGTCTCACGCCTATTCTTTCCCTTCAATATATCATCCTTAGTGAGCTTCCTCATTAAAGCCTGCACCCACGATGAAAATTTTACTCCTCTCTAACCCTCGTCGCCGTGAAGTTATAGACTGTTATGCCCACCCCATCCGCGCCTAACTCGAAGCTTTTATCATCAACAAAGCACTCATCAAACGTTATTCTTTTAACAAGGTTATTGCCCATCTTCAACTCCGCGACTAGACTGAACGGAACCGGAACAGGCATATATAGTAAGTCATCGAGCTTCTTATTTAAAGATCTAATTCTTAAAGTTGCAGTGACGGTTACTAGTCCGGATTCAACGCCTATACGTTCGCCGCTACCAACACTTTCGATATCTACCTGTCTTCTCTTAACCTTATACTCAAGGGATTGGATACCCTTAACTTCTTCCCCATCTATCATAACCTTACTTGTTGCAGCGGATACAACCATAAGGGACATATATAATCAAACCTCCTTTCATGCTTGAACCACAATTGTGGCGTATATGTAGTCTATGGCTCTAACGGGTCTCACAGCTAAGTCCACCCTCACTATGCCTTGAGCGAAATCTAACTCTGAGCAGTAAACATCCACCATGAAAGCTGGCTCCTTTAAATCAGCACTTGGGACAATTGCCCCCTCCCTCTCCATACGGATTAAAACCTCAGTTAACTTCTCTTTCAGAGCCGTTCTTCCAGATGGACTGTTCAGTGTGCCGATGAACATGTCGCCTATCCCCTTTACGAGCTTGACAGCGTGATCTGTAGTTCTTACAACGCTTATCTGCTCCTTACTTGTCGTTATTCCTTTCACAACCACTATGCCCCTTCCCCTCTGAGCTTGCAATGGTAAGACTCCAGCGACAAGAAGTTGCCTAAGCTCCGAAGGAGTGTAATTTCTCTCTAGATCTGAAATGCCTCTAACTGGCTTAAAGGTTGGGGATTCAAAGTAGCTTAGCCGGCTGATTAAGCCTGCCACAGCCCCAGCGACACCATATGGGGCAACAAGGACAAATCTGTCGCTGCTCAGCTTCTCGGTTCTCTTAACAATGTCCTTAACATCCTCACCCTTACCAACAGTTCCAATACCTATCCTACCCATGGCCTCTTTACTCATGTTTGCGCAGTGGGCTTCTATAAGCGCATGAATTGCTGGATCTGAGATACCGCAGGCCAGCACCATATCAACGTATGGTTCAGCCTCAAGCCTATCTAAAGCAGCCTCAAAATCCTCCTTGCTGGGTGGACCTGGATCTTTTCCTCCCTTCAGCTTATCTTCAGTCTCGGCTGGATTATTCTTTGGAAATTCTGATGGTGATTTAAGATCCATGGCTGACAAGAGGGTTGAATGCTGATTCACATGATTAACTAGGTATCTTTCGCTGCTTGGATCCATAACTAGGTTGTCAAATACCTCGAATGCTTCACCGTTGCTTACTATCATTCTCGCAGTATTCTCCAGCGTGCCATTTTCCACCCTTACTGTTATATTGTTTCCTGCGGAACCGATCTTTTTTGCTTTAAGCTCAACAGTTTTTGCTTTAGCAGCATCTTTAAGTATTAGAGACGCGTATTCTCCTCCCTTGCCAATCACCCTAATGGCGACAACCTCGAAGACCCCGTTCTGGAAGCAATCTCTCGCATCCTTTGTCAGCGTGTATTCAGTGTTGGAGCCGAATGTCTCCACGTATTCTCTCCAGCTACTTAAATGGACGGGCGTTAACAATGGTCCCTTCTCAGCTGTTCCTATCAATGAAACGACGCCAGAAGGATATGTTGGCGGCGGTATAATCTCCTTTACAACCTTAATTTCTACACCGGGTATAACTCTAGACAGCTAATTCACCAACTATCTATCCAAAGAGAGATAGACGAACACTATGTAAGCTTCTGAATATTTAAAATTTTTCATATGTAATGGCAAACTTTAAAAATACCTTTCAATATAAAAAGTTGTCAAAGGAAGTCTTAAAATTGAACTTGAAACTAGAAAGATTAACTTGCGTTCTGTTAATCTTTTTGATTTCATTGATTCCGGCAACACTTTTCTCACATTCCGATCCCCTGAAAACCTTCGTTACGGCTCATAATCAGGATACAGAGTATCCATGGCTCATGTTCCTTCACGATTTAGAACATACGAGTTATACAGTAAGCCCGGTTCCCAGAATATCTGCTGTGTTATGGAGTTACACGATGGGGGGCACGTCATGGGGTCCAGTTGTAGCTTACGGAAAAGTCTTCCTTGGATCTATTGATAAAAAGGTTTATGCATTGGATCAGATGACCGGTGCAAAAATATGGGAATTTGCTACAGGAAATGCGATCTGGGTGTCTCCAGCTGTTTCTAATGGTAAGGTCTTTATTGGTTCCACGGATGGTAAGGTTTATGCGCTAGATCAATCTAACGGCGCAAAATTATGGGAGTTTAATATAGGCGTAGAAATAGGATCCTCATTGTCCGTTGCTGATGGTAAAGTTTATGTAGGATCCATTGACGGCAAGATTTATGCGCTAGATGAGTCCACTGGGGCGAAAATATGGGAATTTGCTACAGGAAAAGCGATAGTATTTTCCTCACCTGCCATTTCTGGAGACCTTCTATTCATAGGTTCATGCGACGGCTACCTATATGCCTTAGATAAATACACTGGGAGAGAGAGATGGAGGGCTGAAGTTTCAGATGGCAGATGGTATGTTATCTCTTCACCAGCAGTATCCGGCGGCAAAGTTTTCATAGGCTCTTCAGCGTACAATAAGACGTATGCTTTTGACGCCTACACCGGGTCGTTGATCTGGGAATACATGACGGGAGGCAGAATCGCAGCATCGCCAGCCATTGCTTATAACAAGGTCTTTATTGGTTCCACGGATGGTAAGGTTTATGCGCTAGATCAATCTAACGGCGCAAAATTATGGGAGTTTAATATAGGCGCAGGAGCGGTACTTCAATCAACTGTTGCTGATGGGATGGTTATTGTGCCCTCAGGTGATGGTAAAATATATGCATTGCATCAATCTAACGGATCTAAGGTTTGGGATATTACTGTAGGCGGCGCCGGAGAATCTGGAACGTACCCGGCTATTGCTGATGGGAAAATTTACATCGTGTTTGGTAACACGCTCTACGCTATAATATCTCGCAGCACACTAACAATTTCACTATCTGAAACAAGGACAAATGTTGGTGGCACAGTAATTGTTACTGGTAAACTTTCCCCAGCCCGCTTAAACGCATCAATAATAATAGAGAGGAGGAATGAGGGTGAAACAACGTGGAGAACGCTAGCATCGGTCTTAACTAATGCGACGGGACACTATATATATTCTTGGGTGCCAGATGCAGCGGGATCATTCGAGTTAAGGGCTATTTGGGAGGGGGATGCTTATGCTTTAGCTAGCCAAAGCAGTACTCAAACAATAACTGTGGAGCTATCTCCCAGCACTTTATCCATATCAATATCCCAGACTAGAACAAGAGCTGGAAGCACCGTAACTATTGAGGGAAGCTTATCTCCAGTCCGCTCAGGCGCCTCCATAGTAATACGGTGGAGAAGGGAAGGTGAAACAACGTGGAGAACGCTTACCACAGTAACAACTGATGCAGCAGGGCATTACGTATACAATTGGAGGGCAGACACTGAGGGATCATTTGAGTTAATGGCTTACTGGGAAGGTGACGCCTCAACCTTAGCTAGTCAGAGCGAAGCCCAAGTGATAACTGTTGAACCCTCTCCACCATTAATAACCACAGAACTTTTGATCGCAATAATAGCGGTAGTTGGGGTTGCTGTAGCCGCAATAGCATATATTAGGAGGAGGCCGAAGAAGCCTAAGCCATCTGGGCTTAGAATCTCTGCTAATCCTAAGGAGATTTTCGCTGATGGGGAGTCCACATCTAATATAACAGTGGAATTAGTTGACGCGCAGGGTAATCAGATACCGGCTGAAAGAGATACAGGCGTATCGTTTAATGCAACAGATGGAAGAATAGCAGGCTCCATCACTATTCCAAAGGGCAGATCATCAGCAACGACTATCCTTACATCCTCAACAAAGATTGGAACCATATCTGTCACAGCAAGCGCCAGGGGATTAACGGATGCTAGGACAGAAGTTATTTTCAAAGAAAAGAAGAGGTACTGCATGTATTGCGGTAGAAGAATGCCCCTAGAAGCAAAAATCTGCCCAAGCTGCGGTAATGCACCACCCTCAGGCGTCGACACAAAAATCTGCAGGAACTGCGGCACAATTATACCTGAAGTAGCAAGGTTCTGTAGAGAATGCGGAGCAAGCCAAGCCCAATAAATAAACACTAGGTTAATGCCTTAACAAGATCCTCCAGATGCCCTAACATAGAACTCGTCTCAAAACTAGATTTAAATAGACTAAAATATTTCTGGTGATTGTGGATTGGGTTTGTAGGTTTTTGGTGGCTTTGCTTAGTAAGGAGGAGGCTTTAAGCCTAGACCAGCTCATGGATAGGTCTGGCTTCGCACGTCAAACAGTCCACAGCCATCTAAAGCATCTGGTTGAGGCCGGCATCGTTTCTAAGGGGGTTTGAAGCGTGTTCGTGGCAGACCAACCATGCTTCACTGCCTCTCCAGGCGTCCGCCAGATGCTGTGGAACCCTCAGACAAAGGCGGATTGTGCAAGAAGGTTATAAGGCAGATGCACGGTAGAAAGATGCCCCTTAACGATCAAATAAAATCTATTTTAGTCTAGTTTCGAGATGAGTTCATATTTAAAAGTAGCATTAATACTTCCGAATTTCTCATTAATGGCAAGAAGACTTTAATGTCAATCTTAGTTCGATTATGTAGTCTGAAAACTTATGTTTTTCATTCAACTTCAACTTTATTCCCTAATCTTCACATCAGGAAACGAAACTTTACAGCCCATACCTAAGAGATGCCTTTTTATATATCTGAGCGATCATAAAGTTGATCTGTTTTACATAGTTCAAATGCCTAAAGATAGAATTATGAT
>JAGTQL010000100.1:0-4517 GCA_018396555.1 Candidatus Bathyarchaeota archaeon
GAAGATACATCCCTAGGGCTTTCGGGAGAGCTACGCCGCGTTTTGAAGCACTATGCCATGTTGAGATAGTTCTTGAGCAGGTTAAAGGGGGAGCATGATGTCCACTATCAAGCATATTGTTGATGAGAACATTAAGAGAGCTGAGATAGATGAGTTCCTCTGGAAGGAGTTTGAAAGGGCCGGTTATGGTGGGGTTGATATAACAAAAACCCCGCTTGGAACAAACGTGGTTGTATACGCCATGCGTCCCGGTCTCATAATAGGGCGTGGCGGAGAAACAATAAAGAATCTAGCTAAGGTTTTAGAAGAAAAGTTCAGTTTGCCGAACCCACAGATCTCAGTAGCTGAAATTGAGATCCCGGAATTGAACCCCTACGTTATGGCCTCACGAGTGGCCGCGGCCTTAAGGCGCGGCGTCCACTTTAGAAGGGCTGCCTTCTGGGCCTTAAATCAAATAATGGGGGCCGGAGCATTAGGCGTTGAAATAATTATAAGTGGCAAGCTAAGAACTGAGCGGGCTCGCGCGGAAAAGTTTCGCGATGGATACATACCCAAAAGTGGAGACCCTGCAATGAAGTACGTTAGGAAAGCCGTTGCGCATGTTCAGCTTAAGCCCGGCATATTTGGTGTTCAGGTTCTCATAGTTTCTTCAGATGCAAGGTTCCCAGATGAGGTTAAAATACTTGAAGAAGCTGCATCGAATGATCAAATCTTAAGTGGCAAAGAGGGAGAAGGGTAAATGGCGATTCTTAGAATTAAAGAGATTAGAAAAATGTCGCGTGAAGAGCGTGAAAAAAGATTAAATGATTTGCTCGCTGAACTCGCTAAGCTAAAAACTATGATTGAATCCGGGGGATCCGTTGAGAAACCTGCAAGAATTAAAGAGATTAGGCGGACGATAGCTCGAATATTAACTGTAAATAATGAGGAGGATAGAAGGGGTAAATGAGGAATCTTTCTTATATCCTTCAGGATGAGTTTATTGGCCTCAGGGTTAAGGTCATAAAGAGCTTAAATCCCTCATGTATCGGCCTGACTGGCAGGATAATAGATGAAACCAAAAATACATTTAAAATACTTCATAATGATGATGAGAAAATTTTAATTAAGAGGGATTGCGTTTTCCATTTCACCCTGCCAGATAAAACTATTATTGAGGTAGATGGTAAAGTTTTAATTGGACGCCCAGAAGATAGAGTTAAGAAAATCGTTAGGAGACGCTGGTAATGTCACTTGAAACAGTTAGAAAACCTGAGAAAACCTGTGATGACCCGAACTGCCCCTTCCACGGCTCATTGAAAATAAGGGGCAGAGTACTTGAGGGTGTCGTTATAAGCGCTAAGATGGATAAGACCGTTATTGTGCGGCGTAGCTACTTGAAGTATGTGCCGAAGTATAAACGCTATGAGCAGAGGCATGTTCACATACCAGCGCATAATCCGCCATGCATAAATGTTACTGAGAATGATGTTGTAAGAGTGGCTGAGTGTAAACCAATAAGCAAAACAGTTTCTTTTGTAATAATAGAAAAATTGGGAAAGTGATCTAAATGGCAGCAAAGGCAAAAACTAGGGGTTTACAAGCCAGGGGCGCAGGCAAGCCTAAAATGAAGATTAGTAGAGGTGTCAATGCTGGATCACTAATTAAGTGCGCTGACAATTCTGGAGCTAAGGTTCTAAGGGTGATTCAGGTTGTAGGCTACAAGGGTAGGCATAGAAGGGTCCCAGCTGCTTCTGTGGGAGACGCTGTAATCGTCTCAGTTAGAAGAGGAACGCCGGACATGAGAAAAAAGATCTTCCACGCAGTGATAATTAGACAAAGAAAGCCTTATAGACGCCCTGAGGGAAACTGGATTCAATTCGAAGATAATGCGGCTGTAATTATAACTCCGGAGGGGGAGATGCGAGGGTCTGAGATACGTGGACCAGTAGCTAGAGAGGCAGCTGAAAGATGGTCGAGGATAGCCAGTGCAGCAAGCATAATAATTTAGGTTGATGGCGGTTTAAACCATGAAAAATAAAACTTCTAAACCAGGTAAACAGAGAAAAAGACTCTTTAAGGCGCCCTATCATATGCGCGGTAAGATTCTTTCAGCCCACCTATCTTCTGAACTGCAGAATTCATATAATACTAGGTCTCTTCCAATAAGAAAGGGCGACACTGTTAGAATTCTTAGGGGCGACTATAAAGGCGTTGAGGGAAAAGTGTTAAGGGTTGACAGAAAGAAATACCGCATATTTATCGAGGACATAACACGCCAGAAATCTGATGGAACAACTGTGCTTGTTCCGATACATCCATCAAAGGTTAAAATAATCCGTCTAAACCTTGACGATAAAAATAGGAAAAGGATATTAGAGAGAAAAGGCTTCACTGAGGAAACTAAGGGAGAAGAGGCTGAAGCCGCTGTTACATCTCCTAAAAATATTGGAGGTGCATAAAGATGGGAAGTATGGGTGGTAGAAGACATCTTAAGCGGGAAGCCTCTCCAGATTTCTGGCCTATTCACCGCAAGAAGTTCACATGGATCATTAAACCCAACCCTGGGCCTCATCCCATTAGTCAATGTATACCCTTAGGGGTTATTGTGCGTGATCATCTTAGTTTTGCAAAAACCATGAGGGAAGCTAAGAAAATAATATCTCAGGGTAAGATTTTGGTTGATGGAAGAGATAAACGTGATGAACATTTCCCCGTCGGCCTAATGGATGTCATAACTATACCGGAGATAAACGCCAACTATAGGGTTCTGCCATGGAGGGAGGGCTTAATTCTATATCAGATAAGTGAGGAGGAGGCAAAATATAAAATCTGCAGAATTGAAAATAAGACGACCCTTAACAGTGGACATATGCAGTTAAATCTTCATGATGGAAGAAATATATTAATAAGGAGCGGGGATCCACGTAACCCAGCGGGGAATGTTTTCCAAACGCTTGATTCTTTAAAAATTGAGGTTCCGGACCAGAGGATTATAGAGCATTTAAGTCTAGATTTAGGTAAAATAGCCGTGATAATTGGTGGTAAAAACGCTGGAAAATATGGCGTGATTAAGGCGATTGAAAAACAAGAGGGACAGAAAAAGCGGAATAGTCTCGTAACAATAAGGGACAGCCAAGGGGAAGATCTCAGGACAATACTGGACTACATATTTGTGATAGGTGAAAAGACGCCTATAATATCTTTGCCTAAGCTGGAGAGGGTGCAAGCTGTCAGCTGAAAATTTTATAAGTAAATGGGAAGCAAATCCCATGCTTAAGCCAAGAATAGAGAAAGTTGTCATAAATGTTTGTGTTGGAAGATCAGGTGAACCTCTTGAAAAAGCCATGAAAATAATTGAGGAGTTAACCGGGCAGAAGCCTTGCTTCAGGAGGGCGAAGAAAACTATTAGGGATTTTGGTATAAGACGAAATGAACCCATAGCATGCCTCACAACATTGAGGGGGGAAAGAGCCTTAGAATTTTTAAAAAAGGCTCTAGAGGCTGTGGACAATAAAATTCCAGCAATCTCGTTTGATAAATCTGGAAATTTCTCATTTGGCATTAAGGAGCATATTGACATGCCTGGCACAAAATATTCGCCGGATCTAGGCATAATAGGTATGGATGTTTCAGTATCCCTACGTAGACCGGGCTATAGGGTGAAATATAGGCGACGGGCAAGATCTAGGGTTGGCCATAAACATTTATTAACTCCTGAAGAAGCAATGGCATTTGTTAAAGAAGAATTAGGCGTTGAGGTAACGGAGGAAAAACGCAGATGAGCGCTAAAAATGAGGGCGGCAAGAAGGAGAGAAAATATGGTAAGGGTAGCAGACCCTGTCAAAGATGCGGTTCCTACGGGCCGATCGTGAGGAAGTATGGGCTAAACTTATGCCGCCACTGTTTTAGGGAGATTGCTGAAAAACTCGGCTTCAAAAAATACGAGTAAAGGGTGATAAGTTTAATGCTGATGGACCCAATATCTAACGGCTTAATAACAATAATGAATAATGAGATGAGAAGAAGGAAGGAGTGCTATATAATGCCAGCTTCAAGAGTACTTGGCAATATACTTAGGGTTATGCAGATGAACGGTTACATTGGCGAATTCGAGTTCATTGATGATGGGCGCGCTGGGAAATTCAGGGTTCAACTGTTGGGCAGAATAAATAAATGCGGAGCCATAAGGCCTAGGCACTCCTATAAGGTTAAAGATTTAGAAAAATGGGAGAAGGCTTATCTTCCAGCTAAGAACATGGGCATACTTATAGTATCGACCTCGCAGGGTGTAATATCTCATATTGAGGCTATAAAGAGAGGTCTTGGAGGAAAACTTCTAGCATACGTATATTAAACAGTTACGTCTTAAACTGAGGGGTTAGCTAGATGCGTGAGATCGAGGTTAGAAGAGTAAAGATCCCGGATGGGGTAAAAGTTAATGTTAATGGGAAAGTAGTGGAGGTTATAGGTGAAAAAGGGAGGTTAGTTAGAGATTTTTCCAGTCTTCCCGTATCAATTCAGTTATTGCAGCTTCA
>JAGTQL010000100.1:4626-5464 GCA_018396555.1 Candidatus Bathyarchaeota archaeon
AAACTTAAGATCGTCTATGCTCATTTTCCAATATCGGTTAAAGTGAACGGTAATAAAATTATTATAGAAAATTTTATGGGTGAAAGGTCGCCGAGAACCGCTAAAATAATCGGCGATGTTAAAGTCTCAGTTAAAGGTGATGATGTGATTATTCAGGGAATAAATATTGAAGACGTCAGTCAGACAGCTGCAAATATAGAACAGGCAACAAGGATAAAAAATAGAGATCCTCGAAGGTTCCTAGACGGGATATACGTTTATGAGAAGATGGAGGGTATGGCTGAATGAGTTCTGAGGATTCAAGCCTACAGAATCTTGTCAAGAAAAGGGAAATGATGAAGAAGAAAAAACCAGAATTTCACCGTCAAGAAAGCTGGCGCTATAAGCGCGTGAAGGAAAACTGGAGGAAACCAAAGGGCTTGGATAGTAAAATGCGTAAGGAGGTTAAAGGTTGGCCGCCAAGAGTGAAAGTTGGTTATAGAGGCCCAAAGCTAGCTCGGAATTTGCATCCCTCAGCCTTTAAAGAAGTTATAATTCATAATGTTGATGACTTAAATAAGATAGATGCGAAAACCGAGGCGGTGAGAATAGCTCACACAGTTGGAGCAAAAAAGAGAGCTGAAATACTTAATAGGGCTAAGGATCTTGGAATACGCGTCTTAAATCCGGGAGCGATTGAAATTAAAGAAGTATCTAAAGCCTAGGTATCGTATGGAGGTGTCAATTTTGAGTTTAAGAAGTCAGCGAAGGATGGCTGCTGAAATTCTCGGAGTTGGTGAAGAGAGAGTTTGGATAAACCCTGAGAGAATGGAGGACGTTGAAGCTGCAATAACTAGGG
>JAGTQL010000101.1 GCA_018396555.1 Candidatus Bathyarchaeota archaeon
CTCCAAGATTAAACGAGGGAGAACTCCCACTTAAAGTAACAGAGCCCTTAGCGAGATACTGTCAAGTTATTGGTATTGCTGGGGGTCTTCCTAGGGTTTGGTGCGGCCTTATGAAGTTGTACCATAGGGTGAAGAGCCTTATGAAGAGCTTGATCTTGAGGATAGGCATTTTTCCTACTGGGAAGTTGTTGGAGAAGCGCCTAGTCCTTGCTTTCATTGTTCTGAACCATCTTTCAATGCGGTTTCTCTCTCCGAAGGTTTTATGCTTCCATTCAAGGCCAAGGGCTTTAAGAGCCTCAGGGTACCATGGGCCTTTATCCACGAGGATGATTGGCTTGTTCACGCATGTCTCCAGCGCCCTCCTCATGAAGGCTTCCGCGTGGTGAATGTTCCTCTGCCATGAAACCCATATGGCCAGAAGCTCACGTGTATCCACGTCTATCGCAGCCCAAACATAGCACCATTCTCCGTTAGCCTTGATCTTAGTCTCATCGACTGCTACCATACGCCTAGCCTTAGCCTCAACGTTGACTGCCACCTGCCCCAGCCTCTTAACCCAAAGCCTAACAGCCTCATGGCTGCACTGAACAAACCGCAGAACATAGGTTATATCCCTATAGCTCAAACCAGCCATATAGAGCAGAATCGCCCTAACCCTAGCCTGCAACGAAAACCTATTAATCCTGAACAAACCACTATTCCTAAGGGCTTTGAGAAGCCGCTTTTTGGAGGTGATGTCCATCAGGTGGCTCCTCGAAGCCCCCTAAAAATAGCTTGACAGTATCGTAGGTGGAGCTGCTAATAATTGCGTGACCGTCAGGAAAGAGATATATGCATTATAATGCATATATTTAAAATGATATTATACCGTAAATTATATATTTATTAGCCTATAATTCTTTCAGAATATTGGCGATGGTCGTGTGGATATGGAAAATATCGCAATTATTCCGTTAAGAAGCGTTCCCCTTGAAGAGCAAGAAATAGAGATTGTAGAGAGAAAAGGGCTTGGGCATCCAGACTCGATATGCGATGCGATAATGGATGAGGTTTCGGTGAATCTAAGTAAGGAATACCTTAACAGAGTTGGAGCGATAATGCATCATAACATTGACAAGTCTCTTCTTGTGGCCGGCGAAGTTGAGGTAAAGTTTGGCGGAGGTATTGTAAAGAAGCCCATGAAACTTATCTTTGGCGATAGAGCAACTTTCGAAGTTGATAAAGCAAAGATTCCGGTTGCTGAAATAGCAGCGCAGACAGCGAAGGAATGGTTTAAGAGAAACCTGCGGTTTGTAGACCCAGAAGAACATGTGAGGTATCAAGTTGAAATACAGCCTGGTTCTCAAGCACTCACGGACATATTCAGGCGGGGAGGCAAAATTCTGGAGGCAAATGATACATCTGCAGCAGTTGGGTGGGCTCCATTAACCAAAACTGAAAGGATGGTTCTCAACGTGGAAAAATATCTTAATTCAAAGAAATTTAAAAGCATTTTCCCTGAGACTGGAGAGGACATAAAAGTTATGGGCTTCCGCAGGGGTAAAAATCTAAATTTGACTATTTCTATGGCGTTCGTTGACCGCTTCATAAACGATGAAGAACAATATTTCGACAGAAAAATGGCGGTTCTTGAAAATATAAATAAATTTGTTGAAGAAAAAAGCAACGATGGTTTTGACAAGGTTCATGTGGAGTTAAACACGCTTGACGCTCCAGGCAGGGGCTTAGACGGACTATATCTAACTGTGCTTGGAACAAGCGCTGATGGAGCTGACTCCGGTCAGGTTGGTAGGGGAAATAGAGTGAATGGACTTATATCGCTGAATAGGCCTCAGTGCTCGGAGGCTGCCGCCGGTAAGAATCCTGTTAGCCATGTAGGCAAGATATATAATCTTCTAACCCACAGGATCGCCAATGAGGTCTGCAATAATGTCCAAGGCGTTAGGGAAGTATACGTTTGGATGTTAAGCAAAATCGGGCAGCCAGTGAATCAGCCCGTCATAACAGCTGTTCAATTAATTGCAGAAGCAAACACATCGTTCGATAGTGTAAGAGGAAAAGTTAAAGAAATAGTTAAATACGAACTGGAGAATATGGACAAATTCACAATGGAAATAATACAGGGAAAAATTCCAATATGTTAAGCAAAATGGTTTGCGAAGCGAGCGAAAGTTATCTCGATAGCTTTCTTTACATGCTGGTAAAGCTCTACTTCAACATCTTTCATCAGCTTTTCTTTTTTTAAAAATCCACAAGGAAAAGGGATATTAGGCATATTTCTACAAAATTTTCTGCATACTGGCTAATAGGAAGATTTTTGTTCAGCATATCCCAAATTATTTAAATAGATTGTTTATTTAAAGGTCGTCACAAAATTTAAGAGTAACTATGGGAACATTCTAAGGAAATACTGGGCGTTTTAGGGGTTAATCAATTAGAGCGTGAAAATGTTGAAGTACAGAAGGTTTGGCCGGTTAGATTGGAACGTTTCTGTGCTCGGCTTCGGGGCTATTAGATTGCCAATAATTGAGGGCGATTCAAGTAGAATAGATGAGCCTGAAGCCATAAAAATGATTAGATATGCCGTAGATAATGGCGTAAACTACATCGATACAGCTTATCCATATCATGGTGGAAACAGTGAAATTGTTGTTGGTAAAGCATTAAAGGATGCATACCGAGAGAAAGCTAGAGTTGCAACTAAGATGCCTATTGGCAGAGTTAACGCTAAAGAGGATCTTGACAAAATTTTTAATGAGCATCTTTAGAGACTTCAATTTGATCATGTAGATTTCTATCTTCTGCACGGGCTCAATAGGGACGGTTGGCGGAAAACTTTAGAATTAAATGTGCTAGATTGGGCTGAGAGACAGGTGGCTGATGGCAGAATTAATCATCTAGGGTTTAGCTTTCACGATGAGTTTGAGATTTTTAAGGAGATAGTTGACAGTTATAAATGGGGCTTCTGTCAAATCCAATATAACTATGTGGATAACGAGAGCAGTAGACAAACACCTGGGATCAAGGGACTTAAGTACGCTGCCTCAAAAGGCCTCGCAGTTGTAATTATGGAACCAATAAAGGGGGTTTACTCGCTGTTAGACCGCCAAAAGAGGTTCAGAGAATATGGGATGAGTCTGGAATCAATAGATCCACTGTTGAGTGGGCTCTTCTCTGGGTTTGGAATCACCCCGAAGTTTCCGTTGCCTTAAGTGGGATGAGCACCATGGAGCAAGTAATCGAAAACATTCAAATAGCTGACCGCTCAGGACCAAACATACTTACGCCTAAAGAGTTAGAAGTCATTTATAAAGCGAGAGAAAAATATCTTCAGTGCGGCTTCATAGGATGCACCGGATGCCGATACTGCATGCCCTGCCCCCAAGGTGTAAGCATACCTGAGATCTTAGCCTTTTATAACGAGGCTCTTAGAGCGGCTGATGAGATGCAAAGATGCGAAGTTATCGAAAAATATTATGCAGCTATTCCGCAGGAGAAGAGAGCTGATGCATGTGTAAAATGCGGTGCATGCGAGGAGAAATGCCCCAAAACTGCCTATTCGTGGACTCCTTTCAAGATCCCGATGGATACTGAGACCCCCTCAATGAAGCCATCTCAAAACTCTGTCAGTGCCTCACCTATTTTCCCCACAATAGTCTTATAAGCAAGGCGGATTATATTATAATTCTGATGATCAATGGAAATGCCCCCAAAAAACTGTAACTATTACAGGCACCTCTGTCCTCGCGGCATTAGTCGTAGTCTTTGATTATTCAATGAAGTATTCTGGGCTAAAAATAATTTTTCCTTGGCTTCCATTCTTCAAGTTTGACTTCACAGGAGTGCCCATTCTATTATCCTTCTATATTTTAGGCTTCTATTCGAGCCTTTTCTCCTCAGCTGTTGCCCTTTTCGCAATTCTTGCTCGAAGCGGCGACGTTTTAGGGGCTTCCATGAAAGCCTTAGCTGAGTTTTCAACGGTTGCGGGGGTTGCCTTTTCAATGAAGGTTATCCCCAAGTTTAAGCGGCATATGCCCATCATATTTGGAGTTTTATTCAGGTGTACAATTATGTTTTTCGCAACCCTAATTATCCTCCCACTTTTCACTCAAACATCGTTCATGACGATTCTGCTGCAGAGCCACCTTTATGCGGCGTTTAATGCAATTCAAGGCATCATAAGTATTTTCGGCGGCATGCTTCTTCAGGAGGCAGTTAGAAAAAAGATTCCAGCTTTTAGTAAATAAAAAAGTTTTTTAGGGATAAATACTAGATTTTCTTTTTCTTTAGCCTCAGAATTTTATTTTCATCCAATATTCTGGTTAAATTCGCATCTTTTAGTTCTATGATCGCTATTTCCGCCAGATAAAGCGTTCTGCAGCCTTCTTCTAAGTGTCCCGCATACGCGCATTCTTGATCCGACACAACTGCGTGAAGGTGTGGTTTTCCATCAGCTATAATGCCCATGATGGATGTCAATTCTAAAGGTTTATCCTCCCAGCGTCTGAAGAATTCCTTTGAAGGATAGCCGGTTGTTGTAACCATGTGTAGAACGCATTGATCTAATGTTCCAATGGCTGAAATAATTACAGCGTCTTTTATTTTTTCTTTGTGCATCAGCTCATTTATGCTCTCTAAGACGTAGTCGCCCGGATCAAGTCGAAGTAGAAATACTCTGCCTATTTTATCCGTTGAAAAATACTCCATAGTGATCACTTAAAGTCCTTTACTTTTCATAATAAAGAAGTTCTATTATGGCCCCTAAACTTTTTCGGGAATCTAAGTAAACGTAGCCGCCACCTTTAAATTGTCCCTTTTGTTCTTCTGAAGCCCCGGTTTCTGAAAGTTTTCGCATAGATTCATCAACATTTTCCACCACAAACGCTATATGATGGATTCCCTCGCCGTGCTTCCCGAGGAAATTCTGCCACGTACTTGGCCCACCTATGGGCTGGATTATCTCTAGAACCACATTCTCCAGCTTAAAAAATGTTAATTTAGCTCTTCCTTTCGATGCTTCACCCCTAAACTTCATATGGGTAAAATCCCACTCACATTCAGTTTCAACTATAGGCGGTTCTTCAACCTCCAGTAATTTAGCCCATAATGCTCTCGCCCTTTCGATATCGCTTACGACTAGACCGACTTGAACCATATTTTTAAATTCCATAAGCTCACCTACAGCCCTACTGCTTTATGGAAGATTTATGCCCAGTTTTACCAGATAAGGTTTTTGAGAATTTCTATCCAGCATCAGCTGTTTCTCAGCTCTCTCCAGCACTTGATGAGCTATCTTTCTTGGAACAACCACAACGCCGTCGTCGTCACCAACTATCACATCAC
>JAGTQL010000014.1:0-12549 GCA_018396555.1 Candidatus Bathyarchaeota archaeon
TGCCGTTTATTATCCCCCTATCATCAGCCCCAGGGCCTACCAACCCCAGCCTTAGGGGGAAGCAAAGATCTAATAAACTCCCACTCACCACCAGAAAGCTCACGAAACTCCATACCAAAACATAATCAAGAAAGACTTAAATAGTTTTGAGATGAGTTCGGGAGCTATAAAACTTTCAAGGGGTTTCGTTAAACCGTTTTTCGACCAAATCACGTTCCACATGAGGCATCTCCATGAAAAGCTTGCGGAACTAGGCCTAATAACAAAGCCGGATTCAGTTATTATGGATGCGAGAAAGGTTTTCATCACGGGTGGGCCGGCGAGAGGCGAACTACGTGAACCCAGCCTAATTTTGGCTTCAGGCAATCAAACAGCAATAGACGTAGAAGGCGTAAAGGTACTGCAAAGATACTCTGGCAACACTCTGGAGGGCAAAAGCGTACGGGATTTAAGGCAGATTAAACATTCAATAGAGCTTAGGCTTTGACCGCGAAGCGAAGAAGAATGCGAGGTTGTAACTCTTTAAACCAATCTAGATCTGGCTATCAGCATTACGCTAAAATTCGGATTCGCGCGGCTCGCAATTTTAAAGGGGTGACGACAAGCGCTAGGCAAGTTGGAACATGGAGAGTTTCATTTTTAATGATGAAGCGATAAAGCGCTTAGCATCTATTCTCGTATTGGGCGTGGGACAGTTATCAAGGTCTGGGTGCGCCGCACTCCAAAGATGGCTTGAACCTCCTTAATTATTCTTCCAAGGTCTTCCATCTTCAAGAATTCCACGAAGACAACATCGTCAAATTGCCCAGTGACAGCGTGAGCCATTTTAACACCATCGATTTTGAGAGCTGCCTCCGCAACATCCCATATTAATCCGGGATCAGCGTTTATAAGGATGTATGCTTCCAAGCAAACCACCAATCAGTAATTTACTATTTGAGCATAAATATCTTAGTACACTAGGGAAGGCTTTTTGCAATGAAATCCTGGATTTCTCAGCCTTGTTTGATCAGCATCCGTGATGCACATGCAGTAACATAAATCCTGGATTTCAAACCGTAATGCTTTAAGATTATAAACCGGGATTTCTAAAAAATTTATTTCCTATATCTCAGTAGATTATCCTCATTAGAAGATAAGGGATGATTTGAGGTGTCCAGTGATCTTGAGGACTCTTACCTTCTGGCTTTAGATGAGGGAACAACCAGTGCGAGAGCCATACTCTTTAATAGAAAATCTGAGATTTCAGGTTTAGGGCAGCATAGTTTCCCCCAAATATACCCTAGACCCGGCTGGGTTGAACATAACCCTGAGGAGATCTGGAAAGCGCAGGTTATGGCCGTTAAAGACTCGCTTAAAAATTCCCATGTGGAACCCAATAGGGTGTTGGCTATAGGGGTGACGAACCAGAGGGAAACAGTTGTTATCTGGGATAAATCAACAGGTAAACCCGTACATAACGCAATAGTGTGGCAGTGCAGGAGGACAGCGGATATTGTTGAAGATCTTAAGGCTGACTACGGTGACTTATTTAAAGCGAAAACCGGTCTTGTTCCAGACTCATATTTTTCAGGCCCTAAAGTTAAGTGGCTCCTAGACAATGTGCCCGGCCTTAGAGATAGGGCTTTTAGAGGCGAGATTCTATTCGGCACAATAGATTCCTTTCTAATATGGAAACTTACTGGAGGAAAAACGCATGTCATAGACTACAGCAACGCATCGAGAACAATGATGTTTAACATTCACAAAATGAATTGGGATGAAGAGCTGCTGGAGGTTCTGGGAATACCGGAGGGCATATTGCCGGAGCCTAAACCATCAAGCTACATTTACGGATACACGGATTCTGAAATTTTCGGTGCAAGCGTGCCGATAGCGGGAGACATAGGCGATCAGCAAGCTGCACTATTTGGGCAGGCGGCTTTTGAGGAGGGCATGGTTAAATGCACCTATGGAACAGGCAGCTTCCTACTCATGAACACCGGAAGCAAGCCTTACAAATCTGAAAGATTGCTGACAACCATTGCTTGGGGAATAGAAAACAAGGTGACCTATGCCCTGGAGGGCAGCATATTCATAACCGGCGCTGCAATACAGTGGCTTAGGGAAGCCCTAGAAATAATAAAGGATGCTTCTGAAACTGAGATTTTAGCATCCTCAGTTAAAAGCTCTGAAGGCGTATACTTCGTGCCAGCTTTCGTGGGACTTGGGGCGCCATATTGGGATCAGTATGCTAGGGGCCTAATCATAGGTTTAACTAGAGGAACTGGAAAAGCCCATCTTGCCAAGGCGACGCTTGAGGCAATAGCCTACTTAACCCGCGATGTTCTGGAGAACATGAAGGAGGACACGTGTATAAGAGTTACGGAGCTAAGGGTTGATGGCGGGGCCTCAAAAAATGATCTCTTAATGCAGATCCAGGCGGACATATTAGGCCTAAAGATCATCAGACCCTTAATTCTTGAAACCACAAGCCTGGGAGCAGCCTACCTGGCTGGCTTAGCGATAGGATTTTGGAAGAACCTTTCAGATCTCACATCTATGTGGAAAATTGAGAGAATATTTGAGCCTAAAATGGATGATGCTGAAAGAGAGAGGCTTTATAAGATTTGGGGAGAAGCTGTTAAAAGATCCCTGGGCTGGGCTAGGATTCTTAAAGAGGCTGGATTTGAGTAGTGCAGAGGCGCGGGTATGGGCGGATTAATACGCGTGGCTATAATAGGAGCTGGGGTTGTTGGAGCAAGCATATCTCGAGTTCTCTCAATGTTCGAGGATTTCGAAGTGCATTTAATAGAAAAAGAAGCAGATGTAGGATGGGGGGTTAGCAAAGCTAACACTGGAATAATTCACGCGGGATATGATGATGAGCCGGATCTTTTTCCGCTTAGAGCTAAACTATGCGCTGAGGGAAACTTGATATGGCATGAGTGGGTTAAGGATCTCGATATACCTATTAGATGGTGCGGCTCACTAGTCTTAGCCTTCAATAGTGAGGGGGAGAAAATCCTTGAAGAGCTGCTTGATAGAGGAATTAGGAATGGTGTTCCAAGCCTAGAAATTATTGACCGTGAGAAACTTAAGATGCTGGAACCGAGCTCTTCAAAGAACGCTACAGCCGCCCTATGGGCCCCCACAGCCGGGCAGATATCACCCTGGGACGCTGTGGCAGCTCTGGTGGAAAACAGTATTGCGAACGGCGTTAAACTTCATTTGTCAACTGAAGTTAGGGGAATTAAGATTGTTGAGGGGAGAATCTCCGGGTTAGAAACCAACAAATCTTTTCTTGAAGTTGACTGCGTTATCAATGCAGCTGGACTGTATGCGGATAAAATATCAGAGATGGCTGGTGTAGGAGGGTATTACATAAAGCCTAAGAAGGGCGAATACTTGATCTTCGATAAGGACGCTGAGCCTAAAGTCAGCAGGATAATTTTTCCAACGCCTACGCCGATCTCAAAAGGCGTGGTGGTGACAACAACCACTGATGGAAACCTAATGATCGGTCCCAACGCCCAAGATCTGCCTCAAAACCTTAGGGAGGATAAAAGTAATACTTACGATGGATTAAAGTTCATTTGGGAATCAGCCTCTAATCTTGTAAATAAGCTCCCGCCGAGAAACAAGGTTATAAGGTTTTTCGCCGGCTTAAGGCCCGAGCCGTCAGGTGGAGACTTCATCATTAGGGACTACGATGAAGTCTTCGGTTTCATAGAGGCTTCAGGCATGCGCTCGCCAGGTTTAACATCAGCTCCAGCGGTAGCTCAAATGATTCTCGATGCGCTGAAGGCTAAATTTGATCTTAATCCTAAACTTAAAGCGGGATGGAACAGATATAGGCGACGCATAAAAAGGTTTTCTGAAATGACATTTGAAGAGAGAATCAAGGCTGTGAATGAGAATCCAGGATATGGACGCATAATTTGTGTAGATGAACTTGTAGCTGAAGCTGAAATAGTGGAGGCAATTAGAAGGGGAGCGACAACAATAGACGGCATCAAATTTAGAACTAGAGCCTGCATGGGTACCTGTCAAGGCTCATCATGCACGTATAAAGTCGCAGTAATCTTGGCAAGAGAACTTAATGTACCATTATGGAGCGTCTCCCTGAAGGGGCCAGGGACAGAAATAGGTATAGGCGACGTAAAGGCTCTGTTTAAGGAGAAGAATAAATTGGAGGGTGAAAACCAAGGTTGATGGGGGAAAACTACGACCTTGCAATCATAGGCGGCGGACCATCTGGGCTTGCATCCGCCATTAGAGCATGGAAGATGGGCGTTGAAAGCATAGTTCTCCTTGAGGAATCTAACTTTCTAGGCGGGGTTCTACCGCAATGCATACATCCAGGGTTCGGACTGCATTATTTTAGGGAGGATTTAACTGGCCCGGAGTTTGCGGCTAAACTTTTAGATCAACTTAAAAGTACAGGGGTTAATGTCTTAAGCGGGTCCTATGCGGAACATCTTGAAATAAAATCCAGCGGCGAGAAGGAGATCTCTGGCTATATGTATGGGAGGGCTTTTAAGGTTAAATGTAAAGCGGTTATTTACGCAGCTGGTTGTAGGGAAAGAAGCCGTTTTGAGGTTAATATATTAGGCGATAGGCCCGTAGGGGTCTACACTGCGGGTGAAGCCCAAACCCTGATGGACATGTATGGGGTTCTTCCAGGAAGCGAAATAGTTGTGGTTGGCTCCGGGGACGTTGGGCTAATAATGGCCAGGAGGTTCGCTTTAGAAGGAGCCGACGTTAAAGCTGTTGTTGAAGTAATGCCCTATCCTGGGGGCTTAACGCGTAACATTGTTCAATGTCTGGAAGACTTCCACATACCTCTCTATTTAAGCTGCATGGTGACTGAAATCAAGGGCTCAGGGAGGGTTGAAGGCGTCAAGATTGTTAGGGTGGATGAAAAACTCAATCCTATAAATGGCTCGGAAAATTATCTGAAGTGCAACGCCGTGATCCTGGCGGTTGGGCTTAAACCCAGGGTTGAATTGCTCGCTAAAGCCGGCGCGCTCATAGATGAGGCTACTGGGGGACCCGTAGTTAACGATTGGCTTGAAACCACAATCCCTGGAGTTTTCGCAGCTGGCAACGTGCTTGTCATAAATGACTTAGTTGATTATGCCGCTGAGCAGGGTGAGCGGGCAGCTGAATCAGCCGCTAAGTTAATACATGAGGGTCTTCCCGCATTCAAATTTAAGAGGGTTGTTTTGGGACGCAATGTAAGACTTATTGTGCCCCATCTCATAAGCTGCATTCAGGATGTCACGTTTTATGGGCGGGTCGGTAAACCTGAAGAGAACGTTCAATTTCGGTTCGAGGAGATCGGTCGAGCATTTAAGTTACCAATTGCACGCCCTTCAGAAATGTTCCGATTTAAGATTTCAGCGGATGATCTACTGAGGCTGCGTGATGAAAAGATTATGGTTAATGTTGTTAAGGTGTAATTTCATGAGCCCCATCGTTAAGGATGACCGCGTTTTAGAATTTACCTGCATAATTTGCCCAATGGGATGCAGGCTTAGGGCGACATTAAAGGATGGCAAAGTGTGCTCTGTTGAAGGAAACAGATGCCCTAGGGGAATAGTTTATGCGCAAAATGAAGTTGAACCTAAACGCATACTTATCTCAGTAGTAAAGGTTATCGGAGGCAACCTTCCAGTTGTGTCGGTTAAAACTTCTGAGCCGATGCCTAAAGAGATGATGCCTGAGGCTATGAAGATCCTCTCAAATGTGACCGTTCAAGCCCCTGTTAAAATCGGCCAGATCATAATTAAAGATTTCCTAGGCTTAAAGATCAATGTTATAGCAACTAGGAATGTTGACCCGGTACAGCCCAGTTAAAAATAAATATTTTTAGCCTAACTTATGATTTGAGGTGGAATCTTTACGTTAAAAACAAATGTTGAGAGGCTTGTGAAAATTTCAATCACAGGCGAGGTTTCAAGCCCAGTCTTTCAGCGCTCAGCCTACAAGATTTCTTCAGAGGGCAGCCCCGTCGTGCTGCCCGGCGTAGGTAGCGTAGCCTACAATGTTCGCGTAGGCGATCCGGCCGTTGGCTGAATGGCGGATCACGTTGAGCCGGGCGTAAGCGTTAGAAATAGAGAAGGTGAGGATGCCAACATGGCTCTAAATATTTTAGCATGCGTTGGAAATGAGACCACGGTTGCTGCTGGCGATGCTAAAGGCGCAAAGGGCGTTGTAACTGGAAAACATGGCGGAATAGAACATGTGCTGGCGGATTTTCCAAAGGAGACGATGGAAAAACTGATGATCGGCGATAAAATTTTGATAAAGGCTTTCGGTTTAGGCCTAGAGCTGCTGGATTACCCGAATATTAAAGTTATGAACTCAGATCCGAACTTTCTTAATTCCATCGGCATAAAACCCATCGGCGACGCAATTGAGGTTCCGGTAACCCATATAGTTCCAGCTTCCATAATGGGCTCAGGACCTTGGAGCTGATCAAACCTACTCTGGAGATTACGATGCTCAGCTTTTTGACGAGTCCATCGTCAAAGAATATGGCTTAGCCGATTTGAAACTAGGCGATCTTGTAGCAATTCAGAATGCAGACCATTCGTATGGACGCATATGTCTTAAGGGCGCGGTTACAGTAGGCATAGTTGTCCATACCAACTCCGTAATTTCGGGGCATGGTCCGGATGTAACAACGCTGCTAACCTCTAAAACCGGAAAATTGCTCTAATAATTGATCCTAATGCAAATATAGCGAGATTCATGAAACTAAGAGACGAACTGTGATTTCCGTTTTACAAACCTAATCTAACCTTGGATATTCAGGATTTGGGTCATGGTCGGTATCTTAATAAATAGCCAAGCATATAGGGATGCAACCAGCATTAATGCTGATATTAGAATTAGGCAGTAATCCCGTCTCTCCATCTTCAGCATATATAGGGTTGTGCGCTTTTCAGTTGCGCCCCAAGCCCTAGACTCCATCGCCTCCGCCAGCTCTAAACTTCTTCGAATTGCGTTAACAATTAATGGGATAAGTATGGGTACGTAATTTCTTATCCTCTTCATGAAGTTTTCGCCCTCAAGCTCTAAACCCCGAGCCCTCTGGGCGTCAATTATCGTTTGAGCCTCCTCAGCTAAAATTGGAACAAAACGTATTGCTGTTGTGAAAGCAAAGCAGAACTCATATGGTATGCCAATTTGCTCCAGGGACAATCCAAGCATATCGGGCGATGTTGTTAGAAAGAATATGGAGAAGGATTCAACTAGAACTATAAATCTAACAGTCATCGCTGAGGCCTGCTCAATAATTGAGGCGAGGGACGAGTACCCGCTGTAAAAGTATAGGGAGATAACATTCATTATGAAAATTATTGTCGCAAAAAATGATGAGCCCTTAATTAAGCGAAGCCACTCTTTTTTAACCTTGGCTATTATAATGAGCGGTATCTGCGAGAAGAATAGTATTAGAAGCGGGATTAGCTGATTGAAAAATACCGCTATAATGAAGAACGTGAGCACATAAATAAATTTGGCTCTGGGATCAATTCTATGTATCGGTGAAGAAATATTTCTAAATTTCAAACCGTCAAACATACTCATTTTCTAGCCCAACCGGTTCTTTCAATGATTAGATCCCCCGCCTCAAAAACATCCATGACGTTCGTTGGGAAACCCAGATCATTAAGATTCAAGAGAACATTGGTTATTTCTGGTAGAAGAAGCCAGGATTTAGCGATTAAATCAGGATCAGTCAGCACACTCTTCGCATCTCCATCAGCCACTATTTTTCCATTAGCCATTAAAATAACCCTTGGCTCACATTCAGCAACAAACTCTATGTCATGGGTAACTATCACTACGGTTTTCCCCTGATGATTCATCTGAAGTATAAATTGGCGCAACCGCTCCTTTTGATTCCTATCCTGGCCTATGGAGGGCTCATCAAGAATGAGTATTTTTGGATCCCAGGCAAGAACTGACGCTAAAGCCACCCTTTTTCTTTCACCCCCGCTGAGCATAAATGGTGAGGTTTTTCGGTATCTAGTAAGATCTAGGATGTTAAGGGCCCAATCAACCCTATCTCTAATTGTCTTCTCATCGAAACCGAAATTCTTTAGGGCGAATGATATTTCATCCTCAACGGTTTCGCTGAAAAGCTGATGGTCCGGATTCTGGAAGACGAAGCCAACCTTTCTCGCCAGGGTTGCCACGCTTACATGCCTGGTGTCAACGTCATCTACAAGAACTTTGCCCTTTGTAGGCTTAAGTAAGCCATTAAAATGTTTAACCAAGGTTGTTTTGCCAGCACCATTCTGGCCCATTATTGCAACAAATTCTCCGCTGGTTATTTTTAAGGAGACGCCCTTTAGGGCTTCAACGCCATTTGGGTAGGTGAAGTAAACATCTTCAACCTCTATCAAAAATGAGCGCCTCCATTATGGATTTTGATAGCTCCTCCGGGCTTAGCGGAACCCTACCTATATTTAACCCGGCTCTCTTCAGCAGCATGTAGAGCCTGACCACTTTAGGTATTCCAACCCCGATCAGCGCCGCTTCATTCTCTAGGAAAACTTTACGAGGCTCACCGTCCAGGATTATTTGGCCCTCATTCATAACTATTACTCGATTGGCGTATCTAGATGCCAAATCTAATCTATGCTCAACGAGGATTATAGTTATGCCCAGCTCCTTATTCAAACGGTTGATAACTCCCAGAATGTTTCTGGCGCTTAACGGATCGAGAAATGACGTTGGCTCATCAAGCACTATAACCTCGGGCTGCATTGCAAGTACAGAGGCTATTGCAACGCGCTGCTGCTGACCTCCGAAAACCTCAAATGGGGCCCTATTCTTCAAATCATATATGCCAGTAACCTTGAGGGCCCAATCAACCCTTCTGCGCATCTCATCTCGAGGCAGCCCTAGATTTTCCAAGCCGAAGGCAACATCCTTCTCGATGGTTAACGCGAAAAGCTGATTTTCCGGGTTTTGGAAGACCAGCCCAACATGCTGCGCTATTTCATGAATTGGGTGCTCAATTGTCCTTAATCCGGCAACAGTTATTTCACCCTCAAGTTTACCCCCATAGAAATGAGGAATAAGCCCGTTAAAGCACCTGCAAAGCGTTGTTTTTCCGCATCCACTAGGCCCGGTTAAAAGTATAAACTCTCCCCTCTCTATTCTAAGGGTTACGTCCTTAAAGGCGGGGCTCTCAGCGTACGGATACGTGTAGGTTAAGTTTCTAGCCTCGATTATGGCCAACGTCCAGTTACACCTTAACTATTCTCTCATCTTGAAAAAGATATTTAAAAACACTGTGGTAATTAAACTGAATGTTTAAACATTCTAGAATTGTTTATATGTTAAATCAGCAGAGAAACTTTAGATGTAGGGATCGCTTAGACGGCGGCTGTAAACATTGATGATAAAATGGGAGAGCGGAGTGCTAATAGAGCATAGGGGAACTAGAATAATTTTAGATCCCCCATCTAAGAATCCCAGATGCAGAGTTGCATTTATAACTCATGCGCATGCAGATCATTCAAGCGCTTTTAGAGATAACAAAATATCGAAGTTTTCCTCTGAGGAGACCATGAGCCTTGTGGTAGTAGACGGCGTTAAAGCCCGAGAGTGGCAGCCTCTAAAGGTAAAAGAGAAAGTCATGATGGATGATTTTGAGGTTACGCCGCATCATTCCGGACATGTTTTAGGTTCCTACGAATTTGAGATTGCGACGCCTGAAGGAACAGTCCTATTCACTGGAGATTTAAATACTAGAAGCTCAAGGACGATTAAGCCGGCTGATCCAATAAAATGCGATGTTCTCGTTTTGGAATCAACTTTCGGCTCCCCCAGCTTCGTTTTTCCACCTGATGAGATTGTTGCTAAGGGCATGATTGAGTGGGCAAGCAGGTCTCTGAAGGAGGGGAAGGTTCCGGTTTTTCGAGCTGACTCGCTTGGCAATGCGCAGGAGGTAATACGCATATTTAATGAGGATACAAACATACCGGTAGTTTCACATTGGAGGGTTTCGAAAATCAATAGGGTTTATGAGGCTTACGGTTACAGAATGAAATATTTTGACATAAGATCTGAGGAAGCCTATGATCTCATATCACGTAGGAACGCCATAATCGTCGCCCCGAAACGCTTAGAATCAACATATCATCCGGATTTTATATCAGCGCTCGTCTCAGGATGGGCTTTAAGATTTAAAGGCACATCTTTCCCCTTGAGTGATCATGCTGATTTCCCAAGCTTAATGGAATTTGTCAGCGAATGCGGTCCTAAAATTGTTTTAACATGCCATGGGGGCGGATTCAGCAGCATTTTAGCAAAATATGTTGAGAAAAATCTTGGGATAAAGGCTTACCCGGTCAATCTGATTCCGACAAATTTCTCATTAAGCAGCCCATTTCTCAAAAAGTCTTAAGTTCTACAAAAACATAATACAATGGATTAGAAGTAATGATTGGAGGAATATGGTTTGATTAAGCCATTAGCTTTCAAAAATCAAGGTCAGCATCTGATTGGTATACTTCATATACCTGACGAAATGAAATCGGGGATGAAGGCTCCAGGAATATTGATGCTTCACGGCTTCACCGGGAATAGGACTGAGGCTCATAGGCTCTTCTATCATGTTGCCAGAAGCCTATGTGATTCAGGCTATGTTGTCCTTCGATTTGATTTCAGAGGCTCCGGAGATAGCGATGGCGAATTTGAAGATATGACCTTGCCCGGAGAAGTAAGCGATGCAGAAAGAGCTTTGTCCTTCCTTATGAGACATAGATGTGTTGATAGGGAAAGGGTTGGCGTTATAGGCCTAAGCATGGGCGGAAGAGTTGCAGCCATACTGACCTTTCTAGATAGACGGGTTAAATTTGCAGCGCTATATTCACCAGCCCTCGGACCCTTGAGGGAAAGGTTCCTTTCACAAGCCAGTAAAGAGGCTTTAGAGAAGCTTAACGCCGGGAAATCTATCGAAATCCCTGGAGGCTGGTATCTGAAAAAGGCATTTTTTGACACTGTTGATTACATCGTTCCCCTGGACATTATGGGCGGCATTAGAGTGCCCATACTAATCGTGCATGGTGATAAAGATGAAGTTATACCCTTAGAGGAAGCTAAAAAGGGATATGAACTGATTAAAGATCTAAATGAGAAGAATGAGCTTTATGTGGTTAAGGACGGGGATCACACGTTCTCTAAAAGGGAGCATACTTTGGAGGTAATAGAGAAAACATTAAAGTGGATTAACCCGCTAGTAAGCAAATAGCGCTGAAACATTCAGGAGGAAACTGTGCTGTGAACGTAAGCGATACTATTAGCTCTTCTAAACCGGAGAGATTAGATTTCCCGGCGTTAAGCGCTGATCATGCTGGACATGTTATTTATCTTACTGAAAAAGGCTATACTAAGTTGGCCGCCGATCACCTTCTGCATAGGGAGATGATTGGGCGACTAGAGGAGACCGTTGGAAACATAATTAGACAGTTTAATCTGATTTTTAACAGAATCTTTCTGAAGCGGGAAAATTACAGCGCAATCGAATATGGAGAAAGCGTCCCGCTATGTGCAAGAATATATGATGCCTTAATCCAAATGGCGCTGAACTTCATCGGTTTAGAGAAGGAAATTGTTGGTTTTCCGGATGCCGAATCTAATGGAGCATACTTGAAAATAGTGGAAGCCCTGAAAAGTTTTGAGGATATGGAAAGAAATGAGATGCGAAATGGGGCTCCCATAGCTGAGGCGGTTACTAGGTTAATTCTATCCGATATGAGTAAAATTATGAGCGGCTTTTATCGTCCACCAGGTTCAATGCTGGCCCACATGGCCAAGGAGATTGAAAAAAACATCGATTGGAGCAACGTATTAACCTCTTTTCTTAATTCGGCAAAGAATCAGATTCAAAGCAACGTTTATTATGGGCTAAGTAAGGCGGGAATCTGCAAATTCGGCAATGATTACGCCCTTGGACTTAGATGGCTGAGGCATTTGGGCTTCGTTCAAGTATCAACTAATCCAGTTTTGGCTGCAGCATCATATAATGATGACCCAACCCTGTGGGATGGCTATAAAGGTGAAGATTTATGTCCAGATTTTAAATCTGAGATTGAAGAAAATTGTGAAATGCTTGAAAAACCACATTTATTTAGCGACGAATTGGCTGCTAAGGGAACAGAGGTCAGCATATGGCCGAACCTCGTGGTTTTTAGGCCAATAGCAGTAGCATCTAACATGCGCCATGGAATGGTTAGCTTACAGTTGAACCCTAACATAGCTGATGACTTTGAGAAGAGTTTTAGGGAAGCCCTTAAAATCTACTTGGATGCTGAGAAATTTCTGAGGAAATATGATCATTATCTTTTGTGGGGTTATTCAACAAGCTTTGAGCATGGGAGGCCGAACATTGTGTTTAAGGTTGCCGGCAGCTCCCCGGCGGCTATTAAATTGACTCGAAAACTTGAGAGCCTAGGCATAGGCACAAACAACACTGTGACTTTCACTGTTTCCCAAGAAGTAGAATTGATTTTAGCTAAGATCAGCTTCGGGCTTAGAGCTATA
>JAGTQL010000014.1:12579-27987 GCA_018396555.1 Candidatus Bathyarchaeota archaeon
GAAACGAATATGGGCGGGAGGCTTGATGACCATATGAGGGAGATTCAAGCTGAGGAATTGTTAAGGGAAGCCCTTAAGAGATCTAGGAATGCGGATGAAGATTTAAGGAGGCTATCTGAGGCTCTGAATGCCTGGGGCGAAATTAAGGATAAAACATCCCTGAAGGATAAGATTCGAATCATATGTAGCCGAAGATTTTTAAGTCCGCTGAATAAGGAGCCCTTCATAAGCTTTCTGGCTGAGCATGGCGTGCCCTACGCCTCTAGGGATGAAGTTGCTGATTACATTGCTAGGCTTGAGGAGGACATAAGCTGCTGCGGCATACTTGTGACTAAAAGAGTTTATGAAATATTCTTTAGCCAAGAAAATAGACATAAATGGATTTTCTACATCCAGTCAAAATTTAATCTTACATCTGAACAGGCTGAGATGGTGCTTCAGGGAATTGATGTTCTTCCAGCTTCTAAGAGGAAGCCTAAAGAGACGCTTTTAACGCTTGGAAGCACGCATGTAACGCACACTGAGTTTCCAAATCATCAAACAAATGTGCTATTGGAGAGCCGGAAGGTTGGTTTTAACCCTGAGAATTATCGTGATTCAATTTTGCGGGATGTTGATCCAGAAGTAGTTCTCAGGCTCTCAGCGGGCTGGAAGGAGACGGCGGATAATTTTGTAAAAGCATATGAGCTGACGCCGGAGCAAAGCAGAATGCTGGAAGAGGTGGGGGTTGCGAACCCATATAAGTATGGAACCCGCGGCTTAAGACCAGATGAATGGGGGTCCTACGGCGCAACGGTGAAAACCATGGAGGAATTCTCTAGGAGCTATGAAGAGTTTAAGAAGAAATGTGTTGAATTCGCTCTTAAACTCATAAGGTCCTAAAATATTTTATGAATGGAAGGGTGAATTATGGTTAATAGACTGTTTAAGGGCTCAAATATTGGAAAAGGCTATACGCCTATAGCTCATCCCGGAAATTCTGAATTGAAGCATATAGAGTATGGGGTTCTATATCTGTCAGAGAAAGGTGAGGAATACGCTGATAAAACACGGAACCATGAGGCAGTAATAGTGGATTTCAGCGGCAAATTTGAAATCGTGATAGACTGTCCTCTGCAAAAAGTGCATGATGAATTTACTGGTAGTAGAAACGATGTATTCTCAGATAAGCCTGTGGCAATTTATCTTCCAAGAGAGACCACGTATAAGATTATAGCTCTAAGCCCGAAGCTTGAGATGGGCGTTTCTAAGGCTCCAAGCGATGCTGATTATCCGCCAGTGATCGTGAAGGATAATGAGGTTGCTGAAAGGACCGTTGGCGCATGGAATTGGCGTAGGAGGATTCGACTGGCTGTTGTGGATAACGTTAGGGCTTCTAGGCTTCTTGTTGGGGAGACATTAAACCCACCTGGAAACTGGTCCAGCGTTCCACCACACAAGCATGATAGCGAGGGACCGGATGAGGTTCCGCTTGAGGAGGTCTATTTCTTTAAGTTTAAGCCCAATCAGGGTTTTGGTATTCAGAGAATTTATACGCCTCAGGATGATACGGATCCGATTGATGAAGCATACGTGATTGAGAATAATGACACTGTCGTTTTGCCCAGAGGTTATCATCCAGTTGTTGCAGCACCCGGCTATCAGCTGTATTATTTATGGGTTCTAGCTGGCGATAGGAGAATTTACGGCGCATGGTCGGATGATCCGAAGCATAGGTGGCTAAAGGATTGTGAGCCGATTATCAATAATATTTTCGGCTACTGATTTCGGCTCTGCCTAATCCTCTCCCTTAAGATCTTCGTCACATGCTTGAAGGCTGATTCAAGATCCCCTGTTCCATTCACACCAGCTGATGTCGAGTGCCCACCGCCCATTCCGTTAAGATGTTTCCCTAGAGGGTTCGCTATATCCCTGCCTAGATGTATTCCTGTTTTTCCGTAAAAATCTTGGCTGGATCTCATACTGATCGACAGCTCATTTTTCCTCTGTGAACCTACTATGGCTAAGTCCGCTCCAACATCAATCAGCACCCTGGCCGCTGAGGCTTGAAAGGAGCTAACATGCGAGAGAACGATTATCCAACCGCCCATTTTCATGAGTTTCATCCTTTTGCATGCCTTTAGTCTAGCTATGCGTTCCGAAACATCCATTGGCGCTGTAAGAAGACCCATTATCTCCCTAACATTAACGCCTAAATCAATTAGTTCAGCAATCATTTTAAATGCTGATGTATTGGCCAGCGTGAAGTGTTTCGTATCAAACGCTGCGCCGAGAAGAAGAGCCTCGGCCACATCCCTTGAAGGTTTTACATTAGCCTCCTTAAAAAGGCTGTAAATTATTTCGCATGTAGATGAAGCATTCTCATCGTAAATGCATAGAGAAGCGATCTTTCCAGTCTCTGGATGGGGAGCATGATGATCAATAACTATTAAGGGTAAACATGCTTCCTTTAAATGTTCGCCCCATTCGCCGAGCTGTCCTATCGTATTTGTGTCAACCATGAAAATTATGTCTGTTTTATCAAAACTTGGCTCATCATTTACAACCCTCATGGAAAAATGTTCCAGCAGAATCTTTGATATTTTGCTTACGCTTTCCGGCGACGCAACCTCAACATCTATTCCGGATTTCAAATGGTTCATTAATTTAGAGAGGGCGTAGGATGAGCATACGGCATCTGGATCAGCATTTTGATGGCATAGCAGAAGAACAAATTCAGCTTCCCTCTCCTCAATTATCGCTTTAATTTTCCGTATGAACCCCTCATTGCTCATGGCTCATTCTCCTAATGGAACTTAAATGCTTTTCAACGGCCTCAAAGGCCGCTTTCACCGAGTCCTTCACCAACTCTTTTACGTTTACATTTCCATAAAGTGGGGAAAGCCTAACTTCTACATCAACATTGACGTTAAGGGATTCCGAGCTCTCTAGACTGACTGAAATAGTTAGGTCTGATATTCCCTCCTTTGGAACTTTTGATACGATGTATTTTCTAGCAGCCTCCTCAGCTATGTCGCATATTCTCTCCAGTTCCTCGTGGGTTAAGGCGGATAGTAATGTTCGCCGCTCGGTCAAGGGCTGGGCACCGTTTATTTTATGTTGGCGATATTGGGCGCAGGTCTTTCTGAAGTCTCTCCTGAAGCTCCTTTATTTGGCTTCTAAGCCTCTCCTCCTGCTTTGTAAGCACGGAGATTCTCATGCTTGTTAATTCTTTTCTTTCAGCCAACTCGCTGGTGACTTTTGCCTTATCGGTTCTAATAAGGAGGGAGCCTATCGACTTATATATTATAGTTTCATCCGGGGTTTTCTCCAGCTCGCTTAGCGCCCTATCAATATCCAGAAGGTCAAGGTCGAGTTGCTGTCTCTGCGCTAGAACAGTCTGCAAGGTCTCTTGTAGCTGCTGCAGCCTTAAAAGCCTCTCCTGAACCGCTGGTGGAAGCTTGGTTTCCTCACTCATAATCCACACCACTATTAAACCGTGATTTTCACTCACCTAATATTAGACTGCTACAATTAAATATTTCCGGTTTCGAAGAAGATTATTAGACCGATTCGCCTATGTAAGATTCGAAAATAGGCTGTAGGGAATCACCTCGCCAGCATGTTGCGGGCTCCCTGCCTTTTCCAAGCCATATCTTGATAGCGGTTTTGTTAAGTGCCTTTCCGATCTTGGAGGGACAATGTAAAGCCCAGGCTTTAGGGGCCTCTCAACTTTAAAGGCGATCTTTGTTAGTTTTGCCCCGTGGAAGCCGCATTTATAACATTCAAAGCCCTTACCTTTTCCGATAGACTTCATTCTTTTACCGCATCTTGGACATGTTGGGTTCTGAAGGATGATCATGTCGGCAAGCCTAATAAGCCTCATTTTCTCCAAATTTATCGTTTTCAAATTTTTTCTTGATGGTGGGCGTACGCCGCCATAGACTTCAACTAGATCCCCCTCAATTAGCGTCTCAGCAACTTTACGTAAGATACCGCTTTGCTCATAGGCAGCGCAGTCAACGGTGCCAGTTTCATCCCTTATCTTAAATATTACATGTCCACCGGCGATAACCTTCGGTTTGCCTATAACCTCACCTTGAACTATGATGGGCATATATGGCTTCACATCGCTTATTGAGGAGGCCCTCCTAAGATGTGCATCTGTTCCATGATTTGTCCTGAAAATTATCCAGCGTTCAATGGGCTCGTAAGAACGAATAATTTCATGGGCGCGTCTAACAGCATCAGGGCTCTCGCCTCTAATGCCGTAAAGTATTGGATCCGGCCCCCTAGGCGTTATGAGTATTCTGCCCGTTTCAGCATCAATATTGTTGAATGTTAATCGCCCCATCATCTTGTCCATTTCTATAACTGATGAGGCATCAATTTTTCTCGGAGTTCCCCTATTCCCTGGGCTTCTGTAGGCTATGAGCTCGAAGGTGTAGTCTGCCTTTAATGTTTCACCTATTGCCGCCAGCCCCCCGATTATGCCTCTTCCCCTATTATAGCCGACTGCTTCAGCCCTAAACTTCTTAATCAATCTCAAAGCATCCTTCATTTTTACAATCCCTTGAATAGCCTCTTTAGCGAATATCTCGATCTCTATTGGCACGTCGCCAGCAAGGAAAACTACGCCTGGGTCCGTTCCCTTATAGTTAAAGTCCGCATTTTCCTCAACAACTTCAAACACGCTCTCCTTAACTTTCCCATAAAGGTCCTCTTTAATGAAGATTCTTAGGCATAATGCACCGTTTCCCCTAGTTTTCCATGGAACGTTTGGATTTAACCTAATTAGGTTTGGGTAATCTATGAATGATGCCCCTATCCCGCGTAGTTTTTCGATTATGAGGGCAGCTACATATGTTGTACATCCGGTTCTAGGCGAATCCGTATCATCAAAACCTATATGCAACTTCATTTGCTCAGCCACTATATTCTAATTTACCCCTTTAACCGCCATTAGGAAGGATATGAAGGAGCAACATTAATATCTGTTTTTGTAAAATATTTTATTGCCGGATGAGGAGAAGGCATTTGATTGAACCCGAAGATGATAGATCAGGGTTAAACTGACGGCAAACAAATATTATTTTTGGTTTATTGATCTTAAATTTATTCTGAAATAGGTGCTTTTTATGGTCAGAAAATAAATAAAAATATTAATGTTTCATCTACCCTCTCCCTAGTAGGGCATCTGAAAAATTAGAAATTGAAAATTG
Organism: Candidatus Bathyarchaeota archaeon; assembly: GCA_018396555.1. Taxonomy (GTDB): domain Archaea; phylum Thermoproteota; class Bathyarchaeia; order Bathyarchaeales; family DTEX01; genus DTEX01. Next base: position 17,781 of record JAGTQL010000014.1, read on the forward strand.
ATGGATGAGAGTTAAAGTATTTCGGGATTAGCGGAAGCTTGGCAGAACCTCTTTTGCAAACTCCTTTAAGAATAATTTCGCCTCATTAAGCGGCGCATATTCCATTGTAAAATCTATTAGGACTAGGTTTGCCCTGATTCTAATGCAATTTTCTACGTTGTTAGTCCACTCCGATTTCTTTCCTATGCCGCTTGGATATGAAATTGCTGGAGCGAACATAACTGGTTTCTTCCCGCCATGTTTTCTTTCCGCCTTCCTTAGGCGCTGCAGAACATCAACTAGTTTTTCTATCGGCGTATCCGTCAGTGGGAAAAGTCCATCCCCATATTTGACAGCGGCATTTATTATGGCGTTTGAGGAGCCGCCGAGCCATATTTGAGGATGAGGTTTCTGCAATGGTTTAGGCCATAAGGGGGCTTCTAAAACCTGATAATATTTTCCCTTAAATGTTGTTTTCTCATTAAGCCAGAGGCTTAGAATTATTTCTAAGCCTTCCAGCATCCTCTCCATGCGCTCCTTGTGGCTTCCCCATTTAACCCCATATGCTATTGCCTCATCCTTATGCCAGCCAGCGCCAACCCCAAGTATCGCCCTTCCTCTTGAAATTATGTCAACTGTAGCCACAATCTTAGCTAATCTGGATGGCAGATAGAAGGGTATAGGAGAAACACGTGTGCCGATCCTAATTCTCTCCGTTTTGGCGGCGAGGGCAGATAAAACCGACCAAGCATCCAGCTTATCAGGCTTAGCGGGATCCCCACCTATTCTCGCATATGTCTCGGAGGGGAGAAAGAAATGGTCTCCAACAGTAATGTAATCAAAGTCCAGCTCATCGGCTATGGATGATAACTCTAAAAAAGACCTATAATCGTAGGATCCATGTATGGGAGCATGTATCCCAAATAAGGGGTTCAATAAAATGCCACCAACGATTTTCTCCAATATTTTATTCCGGCAATGTTGGGATTAACATGTATGCTGCATTAACAGCGTAATATTCAGAGCCAAGGCGAATAGTTCATTTTCACTTCTGCATTTCCTCAATAACTATCATGGTTAACGTTGATCTAACCTTGTTAAGTCTTCGTATGCGCCAAGTAACAACATCCTTAAGTTTCTCCATCGACTCCGCCTTCACCTTTGCTATAATATCATAAACACCGTAGACGCTGTAGGCTTCCTCAACGCCCTCAACCTTTCTAAGCTCATTTAAGACTTCACTTTCAGATCCTATTTCAGCATTTATTAAAACGAATGCTGTTGGCATATCTATTTCCTCGAAAAATAATATAACTTAAATGCTTAAAAAATCTTTTTGATTTTGAAGCATTATAGTAGGGTGTAAAAGTTGCTCACGGAATTAATAACGTCTAGGGAGATGCGGGCACTTGACTTGAATGCTGAATATTTCGGCATATCCAGATTGCAGCTCATGGAGAACGCTGGTAGAAGCGTCGCTGCTGAAATAGCGTCACGCTTTAAGCCCCAGGAATCCAAAGTTGCGGTCTTCTGCGGTTTAGGTGGGAATGGCGGAGATGGGTTCGTCGCAGCTAGGCATTTAGTATGCATAGGATTCAAAGTGGAGGTCATTCTTGCCGGGAAAGCCTCGGAGATAACTAATGAAGAATCTAGAAAGAATTGGGAGATACTGAAATCATTACGCACATCAGTAACCATACGTGAAATATACGATTCGTCACTTATCCCAGACACTAAAGCAGAAGTTTTTATAGATGCTCTGCTCGGGATAGGGTTAAAAACTTCTCCTCGCCCACCAATAGCACAACTAATAAAGAAGATGAATGGCTCCAGCGCCTTCAAAGTTGCCGTTGACATACCCAGCGGAATAGATTCAGATACAGGCGCAGTTCTAGGTGAAGCCGTGAAGGCGCATTTAACGGTCACTTTCCATAAAGCTAAGCCCGGACTTTTTAAAGCTAAAGAGTATGTCGGTGAACTAGTGGTTAAAGATATCGGTATCCCGCCGGAGATCGAAAGGTTCGCCGGTCCAGGCGACGTAGTAATAACTATAAAATCTAGATTCCCAGAGGCGCATAAGGGGGACTTCGGTAGACTGCTCGTTGTTGGAGGCAGCGAAACCTTCACTGGCGCACCGGCTTTAACAGCCCTAGCGGCTTTAAGGGCTGGTGTAGATTTGGTCTATATTGCTGCACCACGTCAAGCAGCCTATGCAATATCATCCATGTCGCCAAATTTAATAACGCTTAAGCTTGAAGGCGAATATTTAGGCAAACATAACATCTCAACAGTAAGAGGATACATGGAGAAGGCTACCTCTGTAGCAATCGGTCCAGGATTAGGGCTTCACAGAGAAACCCTGGAGGCTGTTAAAGAGATAATAATGATTGCTGAGGAAAGAAAAATCCCGATTTTACTGGATGCTGATGGGTTAAAGGCCTTTGCTGGCTTCAAACGGAGACTTGAGACCCCGACTGTTCTAACACCCCACGCAGGCGAATACATGATTCTGACAGGTGAAAAACTGCCTGACAGCATGGAAGAGAGGGCGGAGCATGTGAGGAGAACGGCGGAGAACCTCAACGCCACCGTATTATTGAAGTCTCATGTTGACATAATCTCCGATGGCTTTAGAGTTAAATTCAACTTCACTGGAAACCCGGGAATGACCGTTGGCGGAACAGGCGATATTCTTTCAGGCGTAGTTGCCACATTATTGGCGCAGGGGGTGGATCCATATGAAGCCGCCGTCGCAGGAGCCTTTATCAACGGTGCAGCTGGCGATCTTGTTGCTGCTGAAAAGGGCTATCACATGGTTGCCACTGATCTTCTGGATTGGATTCCAAAGGTTATGGATGATCCGATGAGCCATGCTGCTCTAAGAAGAAAAAGACTTATGTAATGGGCGGATTTGGAAAGACGAAAATGGATGCTGAGAGCATATGGAAATAGATTTTCTATTACCTCTATCAATATTTACGATAGCTGCATCATCCATTTTTCTCTATGAGAAATTTGAGAAGAAAATGAGAGGCATCTTCGAGGGTAAAAAACTGAGTATGCGTGAAGTAGTCATTATGGTTTTATCAATGGGCATAATGGTTACGCTGGTGGCTTTTATGCCGGACTACGCAATACAGATTCTTTTTATATTCGCCTACGCTTACATGCTATTAGTGTTTGCATACATTATCTTAGGCAAATGGTTTCTGGCAATATTTCCGCCAGCAATATTTGTGGTAACCTACCTGCTGGTAAGAAACATCTATGTTGTAAACATCTTCGCAGCTATATTTTCAATAATGGTAATCATATATTTGAGCCCCCTCTTCCCGTGGAAGATCACATTAGCCTTCGCCGCGTTATTAACAATGATGGATGTAATTCAAGTTTTCTGGACAGGATACATGATTGAGTCCGCCAGCAAAATGATCGGCTTATACCTGCCAGTAGCACTTATCCTCCCAACTTATCCCTCACAAAAACTCATGGCTATAGGTATAGGCGACATTTTTCTTTCAGGACTTTTATCTATTCAGACAGCATTAAAGTATAAACGTAAGGTCGGTTTGCTCTCGGCAGCAATGATAAGCTTCACATTATTCATCTTCGAATTTTTAATACTCAATCTGCCGCTGAAGATCGCTGGTTTTCCAGCAACTCTTATTGTTCTCTTAGGATGGTTTTCTACCATGGGGTTAAACTATCTCAAGAATGAAAATTTTTCTCAAAAAAGTTAATTGCATTAGAGCCGAAGAGAAATAGAGAGTTTAAATACTGTTTTCCTCTATAAAGTCCTTAATTCTTCTAAGTCCCTCTTCGATATTCCCCTCTGAAGTTGCGTAGGAGAATCTCACATGCTCACCTTCGCCTTCGTTCTTATGTCCGAAATGTATGTCCGAGAGGACTGCTACGCCAACCTCGTTGAGGAGGCTTGCTCTAAAGTGCTCCGAGTCCTTAGCCTTAACAAGTCTGCAGGCTTCTGTAACATTTGGCCAGACATAGAATGCGCCGCCAGGCTTTAGGCATTTAACTCCCTTTATCGAGTTTAAGCCATCAACAATTATCTCCCGTCTCCTCCTAAAGCTCTCAACCATTTTCTTCGAATCATCCTGCGGACCTTTAAGCGCTGTTAGCACAGCATATTGATTTGGGTGCGGGGCGCATGATTCAGTGTTTGTTACCCAGCGGGCTAGATGATCAGCAAGCCTCTCATTTGCGGCGAAACCTATCCTCCAGCCAGTCATAGCGTACGTTTTTGATGCTCCATCAACAATTATTGTTCTCTCCTGCATTCCATCTATTGAGGCTATGCTTGTAAATTCGCCCTCATATAGCATTCTTGAATAAACCTCATCTGAGAAAACCCATAAATTATCATATCGTTTAACGATCTCAGCTATTTGCTCCAGAGTTTTCCTGTCTAGAACCCCACCAGTGGGATTATGCGGAGAATTCAGTATAAGCAGCCTAGTTCTATCGTTCACTATTTTCTCCAGATAATCCACATCCATGCTGAAATTTCTGCTTTCAAGAAGAGGTATAGGGACGGGAACCGCACCGTAGGCTCTTATAAGCGACTCATATATTGGGAAGCCGGGATTTGGGTAAATTACCTCATGGCCTCTACCATAGTCCGTGACGGATAATATCGTGTAGCCTATGAAGGGCTTAGCACCGCATGCTACAACAACCCACTCGGGTTTAACATCGATCCCCCTAGTCTCAGAGAAGTATTCCGCAATGGCTTCTCTAAGCTCAGGTATGCCTGAGGATGGCGTATAGCCGGTTTTTCCTTCCTTTATGGCTTTTATCGCGCCTTCCTTTATGTATTCCGGCGTGTCAAAATCAGGTTGACCGATGCAGAAGTTCACTATATTCTTACCTTTCCTGACGAGATCATTAACTTCCTTCAGAACCACAAACGCATTCTCAGTTCCTAGATTTTTAGTTCTTTCGGAGATTTCCAGCATCTTTAACCCCCATTTCTTTTTGATTCATGCTTAGTTTACGACCAGTTTAAGAATCTTAACCTGTTCAAAAACTTTTCTATTATTCTGAAGGATACTGTCAAGTTATGTTTTTAGGGAGCTTTGAGAAGCCGCTTTTGGAGATGATCACCGTCAGGCGGCTCCTTAAAGCCTTAAAGATACGGGTTGTTTAGGCGTAATGGGTTTTTGTTGCATTTGAAGGTTGGGCAATTACCGCTTTACATGGCTAGCTTGAGTTGGGGGATATAACCTACGCGTTAAGGGTTGTTTATGAAGTCACGAAGTCCCCGGCTTTGGGTTAAGAAGCATGTAACGGTCAATTTCAAAGCTAAGCCCAGGCCGGGTGGTGGCCGTTGACGAGGCTAAGATTAAGGCTTTAAGGCTGATGGAGAATGATGTTGCTGCTGGCTGTATGGGTTTCACAATAGAGGAACATGCTCCATGCGGAAGCCTTCATGAGGAAGGTGCTGGAGGCATGCGCAAACAAGCCCCTCATCCTAGCGGATAGGGTTCCATGGTATTCTAAGGCCCTCCGGAGCCCTTAGTCTCGAATGGGCTCATAAGACCTTTGGTGAGAGAACCGCCTCTAGCGCTGGTTCAGAACAATGAAGATCAGAACATGGTGATTCTTTAACAATTTTCCAGCGAGGAAAAGGTCGATCTTCAAGATCAAACTCTTCGTAGAGCTCTTCACCTTCTGGTATAACTTCATAAGAGCACACCAAACCTTAAAAAGACCGCCAGCAACACCGATAACTTGACAGTATCATCCTGAAAACATTAAATTATTTAAACCAAAATTTCCTTCATAAATTAAGGTGGTCATTAAATGTTCAGATCGGAGTACAAGGTTGAAGGCGGCAAGATGATTAAGGTTCAGCTTAATAAGGATGATGGGAGAATATGCGCAATAAAAATCACAGGTGACTTTTTTATGCATCCAGAAGAGCTTATCGAAGATCTTGAGAGATCCCTCATTGGATGTCCATTGGATGAAACAATAATAATTGAGACGATAAGAAACTTCATTGAAGTGAGAGGGATGACGCTTCTAGGGGTTGCCCCGGAGGATTTTGCGAGATGTATAATTAAGGCTGGTGAAGGTATTGGTTGAAAGGTGGCGTTTACTTGATACTGGACTTAACGACGCATTTTATAATATGGCTTTAGATGAAGCCATAGTTATCGCCAGATCCAAGGGCATCGTACCTAACACACTGCGCTTCTTCAGATGGGATCCTTCATCTGTTTCAATAGGGTATTTTCAGAGCATGGAGGAGGAAGTTGACATAGAGGCCTGTAACAGGCTGGGCATTGACTATGTGAGGAGGAGAACTGGCGGCGGAGCAGTGTATCATGACCGTGAGGGCGAATTAACATATAGCCTCATAATAAACGAAGACCATAGGTTGATTTCTAAAGATTTCCAGAAAACCTATGAAACTTTATGTTTAGGCCTCGTTAAAGGCTTAAGGCTTCTAGGGGTACCAGCCGAGTTTAAGCCGATAAATGACATAGTTGTCAACGGTAAAAAAATATCGGGAAACGCTCAGACCCGTGGGATGAATGTTGTTCATCAGCACGGCACAATATTACGCAACGTTGATCCAACACTTATGTTCACAGTGCTCAATGTCCCAAGCGAAAAGATACGCGATAAGATGATAAAATCTGTGGAGGAGAGGGTTACGTCGGTAGAAAAATACTTGGGAAGAGACGTCAGCTTTGAGGAGCTAAAGAGTGCTTTGATAATGGGTTTTAAAGAATCTTTCGATATCGAATTGTCTTCGGGGGAAATAACCGATTTTGAAAAGCAAACAGCTCTTAAACTTAAGAGAGAAAAGTATTCTACAAGGGAATGGAATTTTAGGAGATAACTTTTTTACATATTTTAATGAAAACTAATTTTCAGTCTTTACGTATTCTATATATTAAAATTACGGCTTTATTCTCACATCTTTATGATTCATAACTTATATTTTAAAAGAACCCCTAGAAAGGACTAAGAAGTAGTTATTAAAAAATAATAGGCGAGAAGAATGTCGAAGAAAAGATCCAGGCTTGAAATCTACCTTGAAGTTTTGGAGACGATTATGGCTGGGTATAGTAAACCAACAAACATAATGTACAAGAGTAATTTATCCTGGATAACCCTCAAGGAGATATTAGACTCATTAACTGAGAAGGGCCTAGTGACAGCCATTGAAAGAAACAAGAGGAAGCTGTATTTGATCACGGAAAAGGGGCGAAGCATAGTTAATCGCCTAGAAGAAACCTATGACCTTCTCTCCACTTAGGCGATATTATTTTCCCATTGATTCTTTTATTTTCCATGCATCCCAGTGAAAAATGCGGTTCCATCGCTTTGAGACGCCTGTTCTGATATTTAGAACAAATGTTCTAATGTCTAATAATAAGAGCAAGTTAATCCAATTATTTTCCTTGGTGAATTTGATGTCTGAAATTGGAGATTACAAAGTTTCCCTCCGAAGATTTTTGCTGACGGCTTTAATGGCGCTTACATTAGTATCCTCCCTGGCTTTAACGCTGTATATGAGCGGACTATTTTCAACAAATGACCATGATAATAATCGCAACATGCCTTTCATCGGAAATACGTTTCTGCTAAAATTCTCATCCCGCGAGGAGCTGAAGAACTTCTTACTGAAGAGCGGATCATATGGGGGCTATACGGGTCTGCCGAGGATTTTTTTCGCAGTCACGCAATTTGCAGGTGCAGCAACCGAATCCGCTTCGATGGACGTGGGATATTCTAAAACGAACATTCAAGTTGAGGGTGTCGATGAGGCTGACATAGTGAAGACTGATGGGAAATACATATATCTAGTTTCTGGCAAAAGCGTTCTTATCATTAAGGCTTATCCGCCTGAAGATGCCAAGTTAAGCTCTCAGATTCAGGTGAATGCGACAGTTTGCGGAATATTCATAAACGCTAATAGACTAGTTATTTTCGCCTATAGCGATGTTTATTATCCCATGATTTTTCTAAATGACTCCGAAAGCAAGGAATTAATGGAACCGTGGACTCATTTAATGGTTTATGATGTTGAAGAGCATGAAACGCCAGTTCTGATAAGAAATGTAACTTTAAACGGGATCTACCTCAACTCCAGAATGATTGGAAAATACGTTTACGTTCTAGCAACTCTCCCAGCATATCATCTAGGGAATGGGGAACCGGTTCTTCCAAAAATAGTTGATAATGAGCACATCGTAAATATAGAGCCCACATCGATTTACTATTCGAATGTTTCAGACTTCTATTATGCATTCACAGCGGTTGCAGCAGTAAACATTCAAGATGTAGAGGAGCCAATTACACATGAAACCTTCTTATTCGGATCTGCAAGCTGCATTTACGTATCATTAAACAATACCTATGTGACGGTGCCCAAATATAATGAAGAATATGGAGAGACAACCGAGATCCATAGAATACGCATAGACGGCGGCAAAGTAAGTTACGAGGCAAGCGGGATCGTTCCAGGGTTCGTCTTAAACCAGTTCTCAATGGACGAGTATAATGGCTATTTCAGAATAGCGACCACAACAAGCGGCACAACGATATTTAGGGGCTTATCTGCCACATCAACTTCTATCGTACGCGAGGAGGAAAATCCGAGGAGAAACAACGTTTACGTTTTGAACAGAAGCCTGGCAGTTGTCGGCAGGCTTGAGGGGTTGGCTCCGGGCGAGCAGATATACGCTGCAAGGTTCATGGGTGACCGATGCTACCTGGTCACATTCAAAAAGGTCGATCCGCTGTTCGTCATAAGCCTCAGGGATCCGGCTAAACCAAAGGTGCTTGGGCAACTTAAAATTCCGGGGTACTCTGATTATCTGCATCCGTACGACGAAAACCATCTGATCGGCATAGGAAAATGGACTGTTGAAGCTGAAGAGGGAGATTTCGCATGGTATCAAGGCGTTAAAATATCGCTCTTCGATGTGAGCGATTTTGAGCATCCTAAAGAGGTGGATGGCTACGTGATAGGCGATAGGGGGACCGACTCGCCGGTTCTGTGGGACCATAAAGCTCTGCTATTTGATAAAGATCTAAATCTGCTTGCAATGCCAGTCCTAGTTGCCGAGATAGATGAAGCGAAGTATCCTGATGGTGTTCCATCAAATGCCTATGGAGACTACGTTTGGCAAGGACTATACGTATTTGAGATAACTGAGAACAACTTGCGCTTAAGGGGTAGGATCACCCATATAGAAGACCCGAGCGTTTTTCTTAAAAGCGGATACTGGTTCTACTCAGATTACGCAATTGAACGGGCGCTATATATCGGCGATGTTCTCTATACCATTTCAGATAGAATGATAAAAATGAATAACCTAACAAGCCTGGAGGAAATCGGTAGCCTGAAAATTTCATAGCATGCCGTTTAATTAACAAAAAATAAAGGTGGATTAGGGACTTCGGGAACATTGACGCCTTACTCCATTATCTTTTTATGGCATAGCCACCAGTCGATGCACTCGATTTCACCAGCTTTCTCCTGCTCTCCTCTCTTTTTAATCATATCAACAGTATTTGCTGGCGGAACAATTACATGGTCGCCTATGACCTCATTATTTGGCCAGTTTGCCGGAATCGCATATCCTTTATCGGCAATTTGCAGCGCCTTCACCATTCTGAGGATCTCATCCATGTTTCTGCCGAGCTCCATAGGATAATAAAGTATAGCCCTGATTATCCCTTTAGGGTCAACTATGAATACTGCTCTTACGGTTTGAGTTCCCTCTGCCTGCTTATGACGCATGCCCAACCTTGCAGATATCGACCCGGTATTATCTGCTATTATTGGAAACTGTATTTCAACACCTAGCTTTTCTTTTATCCACTCTTCCCATTTGAGATGAGCAAACACTTGGTCTATGCTAAGCCCGATTAAATCGCAGTTGAGTTTTTTAAATTCCTCATACCTTTTCTGGAAAGCTACAAACTCTGTTGTGCATACAGGTGTAAAATCTGCCGGATGGCTGAATAAAATGTACCATTTTCCACTGTAGTCGTCTGGAACTTTAATAACGCCCTTTGTGGTTTTTACTTCCATCTGAGGGAATTTTTCACCTATTAAAGGCATCGCGTACTCCATTCTCTTCATCTATATTATAATTAAATTTAAAGAACTATAAATTTTACGCTCATATTAAGCTGATGATACATGGTCTTTTCCATTCCACAATTTCTCTAAAATAAGACCATG
>JAGTQL010000015.1:0-23075 GCA_018396555.1 Candidatus Bathyarchaeota archaeon
AAATGACATGCGCCCCTTCAGAATTATAAAGGTTTGGTTGGTATATCTATAATTTTAGGCAACCCTTCTCTTGCACCCATTTTAGTTAAACATCTTGATGCGACAAAATTTCCTAAAATGCCACATTCCTTAAGGCTCTTGTCTTTGAGAAGCCCGTATATGAAGCCGGCGCAGAAGGCATCGCCAGCGCCAGTCGTGTCAACAACCTTAACCTTAAATGCTTCAATGATATGGCTTTCTCGGCCATCGGTAACATAGCAGCCTCTCTCGCCGAGTTTAATAGCCACGATTTTTGCACCTTCTTCAAGCAAAATCTTGGCGCCCTCTAGGTAATTTTTTCCAGTTAGTATACGCACCTCATTTTCGTTTGGCAGAATTGCATAACACCTTTCTATTATAGGCTTGAGATTATCTAGACCCTTACGGGCATAGATGATTCCGGGATCAAATGTCACCTTCACATCTGGAACCGCTTGTAAGATCTTCTTTTGCGCCTCAAAAGGCATTTCGCCAACAAAGGAGGTTAAATGCAAAAATTTTACATCCTCAAAGTATCTAAGATCAATTTCCTCAAACCTCAGCGCATCATTAACACCAGGATCAAGGTATAACGCCCTATTACCCTTTTGATCTACAAATCCTATGACGGAGCCGCTCCTGCCACCCTTAGAAACTATTATTCCAGACGTATCAACCCCCTCATCCATAAAGGATTTCAGCAGAATGCTGCCTTCCCTATCTTCAGCAACCTTACCAATATAGCCGATCTTAACGCCGAGCCTCGCAAGTCCAACAGCAGTATTAGCAGCAGATCCGCCCGGAGCCTCCTTAAAATCTAGAATCACACTTTCCTCTTCAGCTTTAGCTATTTTATCAACCTTATAGAGTTTATCAACATTTAAAGCCCCAAAACAAACAACTTCCAATTTCATGCTTCATCTCCTATGTTTCTAAAAAATAAAGATAATTCTTTTCTTAGTTATAAAACACCAATATTAATGGAGCAATAATTCTTTTAAGAAGATCCTATACTTACCTAGTTTTCCACCATAGTTTCCAGCTGATATTCTCACTACTCCATTAACGCTTGAGGCGGCTTCAGCGCCAGCTTTAATGGCTTCTTTTACTGCCTTTAGCGTAAGCCCGTTAACCACTATTTCAGGTATGTAGCGAACCCCCTCTGGAACCTTCGATTCGCCCCCGATTTTGGCTTTAAGCGATGGGCAATAGGGGTGATTTGTTGTTGGCCCTATCTGGGGAAACCTTGTTTCCGGCTTTGAGCCTGCTGAGCATATGTCGAAGGGCGTAATTACTCCTTCAACATTACTTATGGCTTTTAGAGCTTTCCTTCCAGCCTCAAGCACAGCCTTCTTTGTCCGACACATGTACCAGAAGTTCCCGCCCATGATTCCACGCCCATAACCTATGAAGCGCTCTATCTTAAAATCCGGAACCATTATTGGGACGATTATCATTTTACGTCCATGCTGCTCTTCAATCCACTCGTAGCCATCACCGCAATGTCCGATCAGCTCAAGCGTATCGATCTTCCCTATAGGGTTGGGGCACACGTCAAAGACCGCAGTGAACGGTTTAACGAGAATGTCCTGCCTGATTCTATAGGAAAATTCTCTGTAGAACCTTGCAACGGTTTCATCCAGAGGTTTTTTCTCATCCATCCCACTCCAAAATTGTAGGATTACGCCCAAACGACCATCCGGCGTTTCTTTCCTTGTAACCCAGCGTTCTATTCCACCTTCAATTCTGCCTATAACAATTGAGGGCGTTGCAGTGGCGTCTTCAGCTGCCCTTACAAGGGTCCCCCTATCGATTGCTGTAACTAAAACCCTGAAATATAATCCCTCAAAAGCTTCCGCGTAAGTATCCTCGACTGATACGTTCATCCAATCACCCTGCGATTCTTAAAGAAAAAAAATGGGTTTTGAACCTTTTTACATGTTGTAGCAATGCTACTTTTTAGTTTCTTCAGGCTTCTTCTCTTCCCCGGTTTTCTTTCGCCTTCCCTTACAGCGTGACATTATTTGGTCACCAATATATCGTAGTTCATATTTTCGTAATTAATCTTTCCCTAAAATAAATATATTCAAATATGAGAATTTAACCGAGAGACCCTACGGCTTCGCCTCTGACAGTTTTTCTGAAGGCTGTGCTTTCACGGATTAAGCGTTCCATATTCCCAGAGGTTATTCTCTCAATCCATGGAGCCCTTTCAGGATACAGGCTTCTTAAGCGTTCTAGGAGGACAGGGCTACAATAATCTGTTAGCGCTGAAAAATCCCAACTCTCAGCCAGGTTTAAAACACGTTCTTTACCAAACCTTTTGAAAATCTCAGCTAATATCGCCAATATTATTGTATGGTGCGACAGAACAGCAATCTCAGCTTCTCTTACGGCATACTGGTTTCCATTAAATGAAACGGTTAGGCCTCCACCGCTTCTAACAAGTCTGAAGGGTTCAACATCCGTTATGCTATCGCCGACGTACATAATTGAAGAAACATTGGCGTTAAAGATGGAGGTTAACTCTTTAATAGCCTTGGCTTTCTCATATCCGCCGACCGGATTAACTTCCCTAAGCGCTCGTCCTATCTTCATTTTCGGAATTTCATTCCAGAAGATTTCGTCTAGGCGTCTTATCGTTCTCTGCGTGCTCAGTGGCAAATCCTCCAGAGATTTTGCGCCATATGGGATTTCTATTATAGGCATTTTCGATATTTCTTCCCTTAAAGCCTTTATTCGCTCGGCTTCCTCCTCGGGCAGCTCATAATTATCTATGTCAATTTTCGTGCAGTAAACATTCTCCTTTGGAAAATCTATAGCTTCGCATAGTGCGTATATGTAATGCTCATAGCTTGTGCTCACTATGAATGTGGGCATAATAGATCTGATGTAGCGTAATGTCTCACCAGCCCCTGAGACTATAACCAAAGTCTCCGATGAAAAGAACTTCATGCGTTTATTGGTTGCACCATAGGCTTTTAAGAAGGGAACTATTAGCTTAAGAGTATCACCAGCCTTGTAGCCTGGCCTCTTAACAATATCAGCTAAAACATCATCGTACCTGCTTATTAATGTGAAGAATTTGTCGCCTTCTGGGATAAGCCAGTTTGAGATCTCAAAAGCATTATCGTTCTTAGATATTGGACCTTCACAATCTGTCACAAATATTCCTGTCATGCATGCTTCCTCAAGATGCTCATATGCATTATGCTTTTCTCAATATGCTCTTTTGAGGCGATATCAGTCCTGTTCCAGAGGGCTCCGCCCTTAATTACAGATATACCTTCCATCGCTACGCTGCGCGCTTCTTGAATGCTATCTCCAATTCCTAGGACGAAAACCGCCCTAGAAGAAAGAGCGAAAACCTTATTGTCCTCACGGATCTCCATGGAGCCAGGATAAATCCTAATATTATCACAATATTTATTTGCGAGGCTCTCAGCTTCCTCCAGAACTACTGGTGTACCTATCTCGCTTTTGTTAACTAAATGCGGAAAGGCATCAATATATCCGCCGTATTTAGGAGGAACCTTATAAACGCCAACAGCAGCTTTCTTATCGATATTTACATGAGTCAAATTGCCATCAATTATTCTGAAACATACATCGACGAAATCATCTTCTAGGAGTGCCAGGATGGGCATAATCTCCGGATCCCCAGGCCTACTATTATTCTCAAGTATCATTGGACCCTTACTTGTATGCATAAAAGCTACATAGAAGGGCATACCCCGCAATTCAGGATTGCAACTTTCACCTTTAAGCCTCTCAAATATTTTTTCAACTATTCTTTTCTCTTTCTCCCAATCCTCCAGACTCATGAAGGGTAAGTAGTTACCTCTATCTTTATATGTACCCATACCGCCAGTATTTGGTCCTTTATCACCATCAAATGCCCTCTTATAATCCCTTGTCTCCGGTAGCGGAACTAAATGTTTGCCATCGCAGAATGCTTGGAAGCTTGATTCTTCACCCTCAATTTTCTCCTCAACTATAACTGGACCCTCTTTAAAGTTTGCTAGAAAATGTGCTAACACCTCTTCACGAGTATTAAAGTGGTCTCCCCAAACCCCAACACCCTTACCAGCGGCTGGCGCATCCGGTTTAACAGCCACTTTATTACCCAGTTCATCTAACCACGTGAACAAATCTCCCTTAACATCGCTTAGGCTACTATAATTTTTTGGATCAAAAATCTTAAATCTTGGGTTAACTTCAGGCGCAACCTCCTGGAAAAGTAAACGTTGAGCAACTTTGCTCCCCTCAATTGCATATTTTTTTATTGGGCAAATCATCGGTATCCCCAAATTGCCTTCAATAACGTCTCTTATGCCCTCAATTATCGGTTTTTCCGGGCCAACTATGCCGAAGTCTATTTTATCTTTATGCTTTTCAGCAAATTTGAATATGGCTTCAACATCAAGCGTAGGTATAACAACATGCTCCCTCGCTCTCTTAACATTAAATGGGTTTCTCTGTCTATCGGCAACATATAAGTCGACGAGATATTCTTGACTTCTGGTAAAAGCGTCAACCATAGCGGTTTCTCTGGATCCATAGGAGACCACTAAAACTCCAACGCGCTCCATAATGTTCACCATACGCAAAATATTCTAAACAATCCTTTTAATTTTTCCCATCATTAATAGTGGAAAATCAATCAAGCGAAGGTGGAGTTTAGCCTGGACATTACACGTATATATCCTAGATCTTTCACAACTACAGCGTGTCTCAATATATAATCCATGGTTTCCTGCGTCATCTGCCATTCTGACCGCCAGTCGCCTATAATTACGTAATCACTCTGCTCAGCAAGCTCCCTAATATAATCCTGAGCCTTTTGATGATACATAGGCCAAATATCGTAATCTTTCATCGTAAAGATTCGGAGGAAAGCTGGGAGAAGATTTTCATCGCGTAAATTGGTTCCTATATAAAGAAGCGTTCCATAGCTATCACACATTAAACCAGCAATTTGCCTTTCAGACATAAACGCGTAGATTGGCTCAAAAGTAAGTATTGAGCCGCTTGGTGATGTGATTATTTTTATTTCTTCAGCTACGATTCTAGGACCTGTATCTTCCCATTTCGGAATATTCTGCGAGTATATGGTTAAAAATTGAAAACATACAGGTAAAATGGCGACTGTGCAGAAAGCGATCTTTAAAAGACTACTAAACGTTTTCAATAGGCCCTCTAAATTACGGATGAAACTCAATATTTCAGCGGCAAATTTTCCGATTAGTAAAGATAGAGGCGAGATTATTTGTTCAATATAGTGCCCATAAAAAGACTTAGTTATCAAAAACATCACTAAAATGAAGGCCGCCCAAAAAGCTATCACGGAGGAGGAAGGCAAAGGTTTCTTTAAGACTATAAAGAAAAGGTAAACCACTGACATTGCAAGCAAAGAGAAAATGCCAATATTAACTATGATCATGTCAGGACCGTGAGTCATCATCCAGGACAACCTTTCACTTCTAGGCACCCCATCTGGTGGACGTAATAAGTGGAATAAAACAACCTGCTTCATTATTTCTTCTGGAGCATGAAGCAAGAAAGGTAGGAACAGTATCGCTACTGGAATAAATAGTGCCAGTATGAAAATAAATATATTTTTTAGGTCTTTTTTAAAGATGAGGAAAACTAATTGAGGTATCAGATTAGAGACGCGACTATTTTTGTTGAGACTGAAAGGCCCATTAATACACCTGAAATAATTATAAGAACCTCTTTTCTCTCATCCTCCTCAAAAGCGTAGAACAAAACCAAATATGATAGACATGTGAAAAAGTTCATTGGGGGTTCAAGCATCACTTTTCTGGCGTTATAGATTGTGTACCCATCAAATGCAACAAATGCTGATGCAAGAAAACCTGTTACTAAACCCCCTATTTTTCTTCCAGTTAAGTAGATCACGGCTATCGTTAGCGTACTGAGAATGGCTGAAAATATTCTTCCTAAGCCTAAGTTTGCGCCTAAAACTCCGTAAATAATGCGTAGCACATAGATTATTAAGGGCGGATGGGCAAAGAAGAAATCTTTATAGGGCATGTATCCACGCATGTAGAAGAGAACGGCTTGACTATAAATGCCTTCATCATAATCAAACCATGAAGAGATTTCAGTGAGATTTATGAGTCTAAGATAGCCTCCGGCGGAAACTAGAAGTAATAAAAGTGTAGATTCCAGTAGAAAATGGTCAACTTGATATGTTCTTCTCACGTCTTTACTTAAGGATCTTAAAAAATCAACAGGGTAATCTATATGACGTTTTAGTTGATAACCACTTATCTCGATTGAGTGAACTCTATTTGGAAATTCCTTTATTCTTAACTTCCTAAGTCTTGTAGACATATTAAAATCAATTGATGAGAAAACTGTTTGGCAATTTAAACACCTAATGTCACCCTTTATGAAACTTGTTACTTCATAGCCAGATTTTGAGCCACAAATAGGGCATTTTGGAAAAGCATCGTTCATTATCTCTAGCATTTTTCTTTTTTCATTAACCATAGCGAGTTAATATCACTAAAAACTGATTAATATGCGTTCTTTCCGATTTTTATAGAAATCTATTAACGCGTTACTACTGATAATAATTTAAATCATTTATTTACAGAATTTAATTTGAAGGTACCCCTAGAGGAATTTGAGGGGATCCCAGCGAAGGAATATTAGCTGCAGAAAACATTGAAATTTGGAGTAGTGCTAAGGATAGCCTTAAATCAGCACATAAATATGCTATGTATATGCATTGCATCCAATTTAAAATTAAAATCTATTTCAAACATATTAGTATCATAGCTTTATTCGCCGGAAAATGGCAAGTTTTTTAAGGTTAATGCTTAAAGAGAAAAATAGATTATTTAAGGATTAGTGGAAGGCAAACAATTTATGAGAGAAAAACCCGCAATTATTGGCATTGGCAGAACTAAATTCGGCGAGCATTATGAATTGGATCCTGAGGATTTAATTGATGAAGCTGGCTTAATGGCTTTAGATTCGGCTGGGATGGAACGTAAGGACTTAGATGCTTGCTATATTTCCGATTATTTACTTCAGGTAACCAATAAGATAGGTTTAGAAGAGGGATTTATATCTCAACTACTGGAAAGAAATATACCTATTGAAAGAATGCGGTCATTTAGTTCAGCCTTATTAAATGCATGTAACGCCATAGAATCCGGCAGATACGACGCTGTCCTAGTTGGCGGAATGGAGAAGATGACTGATAGATGGAGTAAAATAAGGGATAATCTCATGCTTCTTGAGGATCACTGGGCATATTATGCTGGCGGAACTCCAGAGACAAACCATGAACTGTTACTTAGAGAGTACATGAAGAGTTATGGTATTCGCAGTGATAATCAAGAGAAATTAATGATGACCCTTGCGCAAATATCAGTTAAAAACCACCGTAACGCCGTAAAGAATGAGTATGCTCACTTTCAGAGGGAGATAGATGTTAAGAGGGTTTTAGCCGCTAGGGCTGAAGAAAAGAGAGTTCTTGGCCTTTACGATTTCGCACCAATATCCGATGGCGCAACTGCCCTAATATTAGCAAGCCCTAAGAGGGCGAAGGAGTATACGGATAGTCCAGTTTATGTGCTCGCTACTACCCTAGCAACTGACTATATATCCTATTCATCTAGACCCTATAGGGCAGGTTTCATAGCCAGTAAGATATCTATGGAAAACGCCCTAAAGATTGCGGGCATAACTCTAGACGATATAAAAATACTTGAGGTTTATGATCAGTCAACGGTTTTTGAAATGATATCGTTGGAGGACCTAGGCTTCATTGAGAAGGGCAAATCCTGGATGGAACTCCACAAGAACTTTGAGGATTTTAAGGGCTTCTATCATCTTGATAGTAAAGAAGTTTATGTAAACACGGATGGTGGACTTAAGGCGGATGGAAATCCCCTAGGCGCAACTGGTGGAGCACAAGTCTTCGAGGTTGTTAAACAGCTTAAGGGAGAAGCTGGTCAGAGACAGATAAAACCAGATGGAGGTCTTCTATTCGGATGCGTTCAAGAGATTGAAGGCTTCGGAACTAAAGTTTATGTTCATATTTTAGGAGGGGAGAAATGTGGGAAGTGAGCCAATAGAAAGAAGGGTTTCGTATGTTGGAGATAGGCTTAAAGGAAGCCGATGCCCATTCTGCGGTAAAGAATATTTTAGAGTGAGAAAGTATTGTGGAAACTGCGGTAGAAAAAGCCTTGGAAAAATGGAGGATATAGACTATTTCTATGAGAAAGGTGTTTTGGAAACCTGCACTGTTGTTAAGGAACCAACCAACAGATTCGCAAGGCTGGGCTCATACATTTATGGAATAGTGTCTTTTCATAATGGAAAAGTTAGGATCCCCGGAAGATTAACAGATATTAATCTCAGAAACGATGAGCCAATTAACCTAGAAGATTTTGAGGGGAGAGAAGTTGTCCCAAGATTTAGGCGGAGATATTCCGTTGAAAAAAGTGATATAATACCTACAATTTCCCTAGCGTTTACATTCGCTGATGAATATTATCCATACCAGGAGTATGAGATAATTAGGCCCTGCAAGGAATACGAGATGCCTGGAATTGTTGGTTACGGCGTATACGTGTCTAGGTTTAGGATTAAGGAGGGCGGGATCGAGCGGTCAGTGCCATTTATAGATGAAGATGCTATAACAGCATCTGTTGAGTCTGGAAAGCTAGCTCTAATACACTCCGGTGTGGATCATAGACTTGTGGATAAGATCTATGTTGGTTCTGAATCAAATCCGTATGCTGTTAATCCTATAGCATCTAAGGTGGCACAAGTTCTTAAGCTCGGCGAGGAAGAAAAAGCTGAAGGTGTGCAAGGTGTAGATGCAGTTGATACCGAGTTCGCCTGTAAAGCCGCGACGAGTATGTTTAAAGACGCCATGGCCTTAGTCTGTTATCCAAAAAATCCAATGAAATACGTGATGGTTATTGGGGCGGATAATGCTCAAGCAGCTCCCAGAGGCGAACCCGGGGGAGAACTAGACTTCTTCGTTGGTTTTGGAGGCGCAGCGTTCATATTCGGTAAAGAAGACGTTATAGCCGAAGCTGAAGGCTGGTACTCCTGCACCTCTGACACGCCTGATTTCTGGAGAAGGGATTTAGAACCTTATCCGCAGCACGGAGGACGCTTCACTGGCGAACCTGCCTACTTTAAACACATCATAAAAGCTGGCAGAAAACTTATGGAGAGAATGAACCTTAAGCCTAGCGATATAGATTACTTCGTCTGCCATCAACCTAACCCAGCCTTCCCGGCTAGAGCGGCTGCAATACTAGGGTTTAAGCCTGAGCAATATGCGCCAGGTTTATATGCTTCAAAGTTCGGTAATACCTACTCTGGTTCTTCGCCAATAGGCCTAGCTGCTATACTTGATCAGGCAGAGCCACATAGAAGAGTCATGATTGTAAGCTATGGTTCAGGCGCCGGAAGCGACGCATATCTATTTGTAACAACAAGCCAGATTAAAGATAAGAGAAGCCGTCAGAAATTCACTGTCCGATATCAAGCGGAGAATAAATTCCTCCAGTATGTAGACTATGCAACGTATAGAAAATTCAAGGAAGGACTCTAAAACGCAAATTTAACTATAAGGCAAAGCTTATATTCACCATTGATGCTTTATTTTTACGCTAGCATCAAGGCAGCTAAGGCGGGAATTAACTTCTCAGCTTTTCTGCTTTGATGTTAGTTTCCGCGATGCAGGACGAAAAGTTGATGTTAACGAGAAAATACGTGGTTAAGGAAAATATGCGGGGTGGAGTCTTTTTAGATCCTCAAAAATACATCAAAGTATATTTCTACGGGGTCAAGGAAGACTCATGCCTGGAATCGCGGAATAAGCAAGTAAAATATACGGGAGGGAATATAGGTGAAGATTAAAGAACTAAAAAATGGGATGAGCAAGGTTGATCTGGTGGCGAAGGTTCTAGAGATTTCAGAGCCTCGTGAGGTCGTTTCAAGATTCAGCGGTCAAACTCTCAGAGTCGCTGATGCAATCATAGGCGATGAGACTGGCACAATAAAGCTCTCTTTATGGAACGAACAAATCGAGCAGGTCAACGTTAACGATACTATAAAAATTGAGAATGGTTACGTTAATTCTTTTAGGGGCAGATTGCAGCTGAATGTCGGCAAATATGGAAAGATAGCTGTCCTGTAAAGCGGGAATTAAAAATAAGTACTTGTGAGGTGAGAAAATGCAAAGTGAAAGGAGAGGTGAAAGAGGAGGAAGACGCTTCGAGAGAGGGCGCGGAAGGCAATTTCCGCCAAAACCGGTTGAGATTGGAAAGGAATATGATGTTGAGGTTAAGGAGGTTAGTCGTAGAGGGGACGGCGTAGCCAGAATCCAAGGACTAGTAACTTTTATACCGAACGCTAAGCCAGGAGACCATGTTAAAGTTAAAATAACTAGGATAAGCCGAAGGTTTGCGGAAGCTGAAATAGTTGAATCAATCAAATAGGTTCGGAAACTGAAGAAAAATCGTTCGTTCGAAGATCTAAGACGCCATACGTAAATGGCACGTGTTTTATTTTACTTCACCTTTTTATTCCTCTAAGTCGGAAAATGTTATTTTTTTAGCCCCTTTTCCAAGCATTTCTTTCATTGCTTTTTCTACATCGCTAGGCTTCACATTAATGCCCTTTACAGCGTCTTCTAGGATAAATGTTTCAAATCCGAGATTTAATGCATCTAAAACAGTATTTTTAACACAATATTCTGTTGCGAGTCCCCCGACGAAAACCCTTTTAACTCCGGCTCTCTTAAGATCTTCAGCCAAGTTTGTTCCCTCGAAGCCAGAGTAAGCTTCCTTAAAGGGATCAGTAGCTTTTGAAACAATTTTAACTCTTTCAGGAAGCTGTAGATTTGGATGAAAATTTGCACCATCTGTTCCTTGCACGCAGTGCGGTGTCCATAATCCACCATAATCCTTAAATGAAATATGATTTGAAGGGTGCCAATCTCTAGTGGCAACTATTAATGCTCCAGATCTTTCAAACTTTTCGATGTATTTATTTAGCACCGGGACTATTTTTTCGCCCTCTGGAACGGGTAAAGACCCTCCGGGGCAGAAATCTACCTGAACATCGACCACTATTAAAGCGTCTTCTTTCCCCTTAATTTTATATGGCAATATTGTTCGCCAGTAAAGGGATTGTTAATAAATAACAACGTTATTATAATATTTAAGAATATCTATTAATTCCAGCGATACTGTCAATTAAGCCCATTTATTTAAATACTCCTTTATAAGTACAGTATCTTAACTTGACAGTATCAATTCCAGCCATGTTCTTTAGCATCAATGGATAGATCAGTTTAATCCAGACAGTTGAAAGTTTCTCAGATCTCAACCATCGGAGACCCGTAAAAAGGCTAAGGAGGAGGGGCAGTATCTATTGGTAAAGATCATATGCAATGATGCTGTCAACTTTTTCTGTAGGGTGTTATTAGATATAAAATGCCTATAATTCTAGTAAGGGCATACACCGGTTGGACATTCGCCAGCAAATTCTGAGGGAGCTTGAAGGTATGGTAATGGCGTTGCAGTATTCGCGCCGGATGTTTGAACCCCGCCCACTACCAGAACTTGCTCCGCTTTGCTTCCGTAGCGATATACAGTTATGCCTTTGCATTTTAGTTTCCACGCCATCCTGAATATTCTTCTGACATCGTCGATTGTCGCTTCATAGGGCAGATTAACTGTTTTGGAAACAGCATTGTCCGTGTATTTCTGGAATGCTGCTTGCATTCTCACATGCCACTCCGGTGCTATCTCCAGGGCGGTTACAAATAATCTCTTAACATCTAGGGGGACTTCATTCAGCACTTGGATTGACCCAGTCCTAGTTATTTTTGCTATAAGATCCACGCTGTAGAACCCTCTCTCCTTTGCCATTTGTTCAAAGAGCGGGTTGACTTCAAAAAGCTGAGTTCCCATAACGTTTCTAATGAATGCCACTGCGAATAAGGGTTCTATTCCGCTTGATGTTCCAGCAATTATACTTATTGTTCCGGTTGGGGCGATTGATGTTACCGTTGCATTTCGCATAGTCTTATAGCCCATTTTTTCCCAAATGCTGCCTGGAAAGTTTGGGAAGAACCCTCTTTCTTCGCCCAGCTCAACCGACCTCTTTCTAGCCTCTCCTGATATAAATGACATAACTTTCTCGGCTGTTACAATAGCTTCTTCAGAATCATATGGTATGCCAAGTTTTATGAGCATCTCAGCAAAGCCCATAACTCCTAAGCCTATTTTTCTGCTCGCCTTAGTGCTCTTCTCAATCTGTAATATAGGATACTTATTGGCGTCTATAACATTATCCAAAAAGTGGACAGCTATTCTCACGGTTTCTCTAAGTTTCTCCCAATCAATTTCACCATTTCTAACCATTCTTGAGAGGTTTATGGAGCCTAAATTGCAGCTTTCATAAGGCAAGAGTGGAACTTCACCGCATGGGTTTGTAGCCTCAATTATCCCAGCATGAGGAGTTGGATTTTTACGATTAATTTCATCAAGAAATATCAAGCCCGGATCACCAGTTTTCCAAGCTGCAGTTGCAATCAAATCAAAGACGGCTCTAGCCTTCAAGCGTTTAACAACATTACCGTTCCTCGGATTGACTAGGCTGTAATAACCATCATTCTCTACAGCCTCCATAAACTCGTCAGTAACACCTACAGAAATATTAAAATTGGTTAAAACACCCTCTTTCTCTTTAGCGGTTATAAACTCGATTGCATCTGGGTGATCCACCCGGAGAACCCCCATATTTGCGCCTCTACGTCTGCCGCCCTGCTTAATCACATCCGTTGCAACATCAAAGATTTTCATGAAGGAAACTGGACCGCTAGCCACCCCCATCGTCGACTTCACAACGTCACCGCGAGGTCTAAGATTTGAAAATGAGAACCCTGTGCCGCCGCCAGACTTATGTATAAGAGCCATGTTTTTCAATGCATCAAAAATTTCCTCAATTGAGTCTCCCACCGGAAGTACAAAGCATGCTGAAAGCTGCCCAATATTTGTTCCCGCATTCATAAGCGTAGGACTGTTCGGGAGGAATTCGACGTTTGCCATAACTTTATAGAATCTTTCCTCAACAGATTCTATGCTTGCGCTTTTATCGTATATAGTCTCAACCGCCGCTATTGCCTTAGCAACCCTTCGGAACATCTGTGAGGGCGTCTCGATAACTCTTCCAGTCTCGTCTTTTTGAAGGTACCTCCGCTCCAGAACGCTTATTGCATTAAGCGATAGTTTCAGGTCGTCTGTCACGCCAAGTAGCTTCTTTTGCTCCCTAAGTTCAGCTCGCTTATGCCTATAGAGAATATATGCTTTGGCAACAGTGTCATAACCATTTTTGATTAGAACTCGTTCAACAATATTTTGTACATCTTCAATGCCAGGTATTCTATCTTTAAATTCTTCCTCAACTATAGCTACAACTTGAGCTGAAAGCCTAGCGGCTAATTCGCCATTCTCGCCTTTGATAGCCAAAATAGCCCTATGAATTGCGTTTGTGATCTTACTTGGATCAAATGTTTCTATTCTGCCATCTCTTTTCCTAATCATAGAAACTGGCATGAATAACGCCCAAATATAACCATGTTAGAAGTAACTTTAATATATTGCGGAGCGGATTAATTGCCCATTTGTTTCAACGCTAAGTGATGTATTAAAGCATTTCTTATTGTTTAGAAAACTTTATAACTTACTACTTTAAATCCAAAATTAAGGATCAACGCATGATGTCAGTAAGACTTTTGTCCGTATTAGGTTGTGTTGATGTTGTCTGAAGCGAGAAGATGCTTTTCAAAGTGCAATAGATTCAAATGCGGAAAAAACTTTCTAATATTCCGAGGGAAAACTCCTTGGTGCCGATGGACAGATGAACCTTGCAATCCATCGAACTGTAACTATGCAATATGCGTGAATAGACGTTTACTACCCGGAGGCATATGTGGAGAAACCTTAAAGAGAAAAACTGTTGACAGGAATCTAGAAGATGAAATGATCCCATCAATAAAAGTCAGGGGAAAAACTTTCAGAAAAATCGGTGAAAAAGAACTCATTTAGAGCCTAAAAGGGATCTTAGACCGCCTAATGCCACTAAAATGTGCGTAAGAGTAGTTGGGCTTCCGTATTATAATTCATTAATTATATTAATTAATGATACTTATTCACAAGATAAACTCCAATCATTACTAGGAGAAAACCAAGAAGCGAATAGAACTCAATGGTTTCACCTAATAAGGCCCAGCCGAAGATGAGCGCTACAGCTGGGACGAGAAGACTTGAAGTGGAAACGATGATTGCTTCCTCCTCTTTTATGAGAAGCAACCATATCGTTAGCGCTATAGCAGATCCAAATATTGACATGTAGAATAGCGAGAAAATGTAGATTAGAGTCGAGCTAAAGTTTAGCCCCGTATGTATTAGGGTAGTTATTAAGAGTAAAATAGAGCCTAAAGGAAATTGAACGATATTTACAATGGCCGGGTCCATGTGGCTTAAAAGTTTCTTGTAGTAAACTATGGTAACAGCCCATAAGAACGCGCCCAAAATAAGGAGCAAAATTGAATTAGAAGCGTTTATAGAAGAAGAAAGTTTGCCAGTGTAAAGTATAGTTACACCTAGGAAGCCAAGAATGGCCCCTAAAACTTTAGTTAAATTACTTTTTTCGCCTAAAAATGGTATAGCCAGACAGAAAACGAATAGTGGTTGAGTATAGGTTAAAATAGAGCTTAATCCCGAGGTTTCATATAACAAGCCAATATTTGTGAAGGCCATGCCAGCAGCATTAATTAAAGCTAGTGAAGTCATCTTGAGCCATGTATTACAATCTTTTGGAAGACATCTCCTTTTCCATATTAAAGCTGGTAATAAAACTATCGAAGCTAAAGTGAGCCTTTGCATAACAAGATTTAATGGATCAACAAATCTTAACCCGATCTTCATAATTGTCCAATTTAAGCCCCAAATTAAGACTAAAATTGTAAAGAGCATCCAGTTCTGTTTTTTCAATAGTACCTCCTCCAGACTAGAGTAATAGAAAGATCCATAAGGTGTTAAAAAGGCTTTTGCAGAAGGATATAATCTTAAACATTTTTATATGTTCCTGTATTAACATTGAGCAAGAAATTAGCGGGCCGCAACAGAGAAAAGTTCAAAGAAAACGCTTCTTTAAGTAATCGAATTTATGTCCATGTCTAAGTTATTATTGGAGTTGTGAGATCGGAGATATCAACGCTATGATCATATATGCGGTTCATTAGCAAAACGATTGCAACCAAATCTTGGGCTTTTTCAATAGGTAACATGTTGACTAAGGATTCGGTTTTTTGACCCAGTTCCTCAATATCCTTTGCTTTTTCTCTTACAGATTCCGCTAAGGCAGTATTATGCGATATGAATGCAGCAACAGCATCTTCATAGGTCTCATGAACAGATTTATAGAGCTTATATAGCGCTTTTGAAACCTCTTCGGCTAAAATTAAATCTTTAAGTTTAATAACATGCTCAGCAATTTGCGATGATTGATCAGCAATGGATTCAACCAAACTTGCGGTTAACCTATAATCTAAACAGCTTATTGGATGCAAATTAAGTTTCTGACTTAAGCTCGGGTTCTGTATGATTGTTCTTAGAATCCTAACTAAGAGAAAGTATAATCTATCAACTTCATTATCTCTAGCGATAACATTTTCAGCTAAATTCATGTCTCTCTCTAACAACGCTATTATCGCATCCTTACACATGCCCGAGGTAATCAAGTGTTCACGGCGTAAAATCTTATCAGGTGATAAAACCGAGGGCTCAAGTAAACACTGCATAACTATTTTACTATAATCTTCTTCAATTATCTCTAGACCTATAAGACGGGAAGTTGTTTGCTTAATAATTTCTCTTTGCTCGGGAGTAATTCGATCTTTGGCCTCAATACTTATAATATCATAGCCTAGAAGATATTTGCTAATAATCTCACGGCTGAGGTAAAGTCCAGGTTTAATATTTATGATCCGCGGAGCCGGTTCAATATTATATTTTGGATCAATAACAAGTTTTCCGTCGGATGTTACTAAACTTGCAACAATTGACCCCCGATTTATACCATGACGTAAGGCCCATTCTTTAGGTAGCGTCACAAAGAAGGTTCCGCCCCTTGTCCTTTGAATCCTTCGAAACTCCATAATTCTGCCTCGCAGTATTTTCATTAAAATATTGGCGATTGTAATAAATAAAGCGTATTAATTTCAGGATGTCAAAAAAATGTTTATTATTGTTTTTGAATTAAATATTAATTGAAGTGGTGTTGGATAGCATGATATATTTACATATTAGGAAAGGCTATATCACTGCCCTCTTAACCTTTATTATATAAAATCTCTTCAACAACCGCTTCTAGACCAGGTTGAGGAAAGCATGTCGAGCGATGAGAGAAACATACGAAATGTTCTTTCCCTTGTATTTGAAGCTGGATACCAGATTGATAAAGACGCCTTTGAATTTTTAAGGGAAATTTCCGAAATTACAGATTTAAACTCCCTAGTCAAAAGTATTATTGAAGAGATAAATGCTTTACCTGAAAAACCCCTTTTTATAACTCGCAGGTTACTTGAGGAAAAAGCTCGAAAGTCAAGTCTACTTAAGGTAGGTTCACAAGTTGCAACTGGAAAAACTGGTTATCAGCCCTATGCAAAAGATATTGAATCCGACTTTAAGGTAATAAGTGATCCAACTGATAAGATTGGTGCATCTGGATCACTTGAGGATTGTATAGAACATTTTAGAGATCGTTTTAGGAAAATAAGTAAGATAATAAGAAATAGGATGGATGCTAGAGATGCATATAACTTATTAGATGCTCTTGAGGCTCCAGAAAATTCTAAAGTAAAATTTATTTGCATGATAACTGATAAGCGTGAGACTAAACGTGGAATTTTCTTTAAGGTTGAAGATTTAGAGACTCATGCAACAGTATTTGTGCTTTCAGAGAATCATAGTTTATATTTAAAGGCTCAGAGACTTATTCTGGATCAAGTTGTTTGCATAAGTGCAATACGAGGGAGAAATAATTTATTCATAGCTGAGGATCTAATATTACCAGATATACCATTAAAGAAGCCTAATAAAGCCTCGGTTCCAGTCTGTGCAGTTTTAATTTCAGACCTTCATGTGGGAAGTAAAATGTTCATGGAAAAGGAGTTTAGACATTTCGTGATTTGGCTAAAAGGAAATGTTGGTAGTAGCAATCTCAGGGATTTAGCAAACCGAGTTAAATATCTCATAATTGCAGGCGATCTTGTTGATGGCGTAGGGGTATATCCTCAGCAGTTTGAGGAACTTGAGATAAAGGATCTTTATCAACAATATCGGCTAGCAACAGAAATACTCGGGGAAATACCAGAACATATTGAAATAATTATAATACCTGGAAATCATGACGCAAGTAGAAGAGCTCTTCCTCAGCCTGCTATATCAAAAGAATACGCTGAACCGCTCTACGATGCTGGGAGGGCGCATCTTTTGGGGGATCCATCAGTTATAAGCCTGCATGGAGTAACTCTTCTCCTATCTCATGGAAGAAGCTTGGATGATGTAATATCAGTTGTTCCAAACATGTCTTTCCATGATCCGGATGAAGCGATGAAAATTTTATTGCAGTGTAGACATCTCGCTCCAATATATGGAATGAGAACATTAATAGCCTCAGAAAGAACTGACCATTTAGTTATAGAGCATGTGCCGGATATATTTCACGCCGGGCATGTGCATATGATGAAATACAGTAGCTATCGCGGTGTGCTCGTAGTAAATTCAGGTGCATGGCAAGGGCAGACTGAATATCAAAAGGAAATGGGTCATATACCAAACCCCGGCATAGTTCCCATAGTGGACCTTCAAACCTTACAGGTCATGCCAATAGATTTTGTTTCATCGTTCTAGAGGAAGCTACTCTGGGAGAGCCATCAAATATTTGGGCTTATAATTAAATATTGCTCTGAACCTTTCATCTTCGGATAGAACCTCAACAATAACTTTTCGAGGAACCCCTAAGCCTATTTTTTTCGTTCTTCCATAACGACCAAGACTTATCACGCGCGAGTTTAGAAGACCTAGGATGTCTAATTCATTTATTAGTCCACTTACTCTTCTTTGGGTTAATGGGCTTACACCTAGTTGCTCACAGATTTCTGAATAAAGATTGTATATTTCTCCTGTCACAGAACGGTCAGTATTGAACTTACTGAGAAAATACGCGGTCAAAAGAATAATTTTTGAGTGCGTTGGTAAGCTTTTTATGGCCTCATATACTTGATCATGCTCAATTCTTTCCTGAGCTTCTCGCACATGAGTTTCAGTTATTTTCTTCTCACCTCTTCGTTCTGCAATCTCACCGGCAACTCTTAAGAGATCTAGGGCCCTTCTAGCATCACCATGTTCAGCAGCTGCCAAAGCTGCACAGAGTTTAACAGCGCCTTCTGTTAAAACATCGTTATAAAACGCAATTTTCGCCCTCTCCATAAGTATATCAAGAAGCTCATCAGCAGTATAGGGTTTAAAAACTATTTCCTCTTCACTCAGCGTACTTAGAACTCGCGGATCAAGAGACTCTTTAAATTTTAAATCATTTGATATGCCTATAATCGAAACCTTACTTCTTTGAAGATTCTCATTTATTCTTGTAAGTTCATAGAGAAGAGAATCACCGCGAACCTTGACTAGCGCATCAATCTCATCTAATGCAACAATAAATATTATGCCTTGTGATTCCAGATTTTCTTTGAATCTATCAAAGATTTCACCAACAGCTAAACCTGTGAAGGGAACTTTTATGTTAATGTTTGTACATAAAGTTGCAAGAACCCTATATTCGGTTCCAGCCAATCGGCAATTTACAAAGCAAACATTCACGGTAGAGCCTAGTTCTTTAGCCTTTTGAGTGAGTTTATTTAATACAAATTTGACAACGGCTGTTTTTCCCGTGCCAGTTTTACCATATATTAAGACATTAGAGCATGGTGAACCGCTTAAGGCAGGAGCAGTTATCTCACCTAAATGAAGAATCTGCTCTTTTCTATGTGGGAGATTATCAGGAACGTAATCATGTCTTAATACTTCTCTATTTCTAAAAATTTTTGATCCTTTAAGGAAATGATTGAAAACCTCATCAAGGATATGATCCTGGCTTTTCATTTATTGAACCTCTGTGATATGTAAGTCGATAGATGTTAGTTAATTTCATTCACAATTAAGAACTCTCATACAAAAAAATAGATAAATAATGTAAAGCATTAAAAAGAAAAAGACTCCCACCCCTCCATTTCTATTGGAATAGACTTTTAATAAGAAAAATATTTATTTTCCCTTAAAGAGGAATAGACTCCCATATAAATTTGGAATAAATATTATTTAATAGAAGTTATACAATCTTTTATACAAAAATTCAAAAAAGTAAATGGGAAAAAATCGTAAAATAAAAGAGTTTTAGAAATTTTCTTACTAAAAATTTCTTTTTTCAATTGTAATTTTAAACTCCACTGGAAAATAAGGGGTGGGAGCATTATCTTCAAAATAATTAGTGCTCTAGTTAAAACCAAGATCTTTCACAAACTGTTAATATTTTGTTAACAACTAATTAAATATTAAAATATTACATGCTAAATTTGAATTTTTTACCATTAATATTATTATTCATCCCTCTTTTTTGTGAAAGACGAACCCCTCTATTTCTATTGGAAAAAGAAAACGGAAATTTATCTTTCTTATTCTAAAAAAAGATTTAAGATGTTAATATGGTTAATCCAAAAATTTATAAAATAATACTATTTCCAGAAAATAACTTTTATTTTTTTCTTTTTGAAATATCATTTCACCGAATATTTTATAACTTGTGAAATGATAATTGTTAATTGGTTGATTAGGTGAATAGATCGTTGCCAGTAAGAAAAATGAAAGTTGAAGTTTACGATGAGTCTGGGAATCGATATGTTATCAGCTTTGAGGGCAGGGTGACTAGGGAAAAGGCCCTTAAAATTTTTGATATGATGGAATTACTCGGTGGCATACCTTTAGCGGAACCTGTTGAATATCCAAAAGATATCTCAAAAATCGAACGGGTTATTCTCCTCATCAAAAAGAACTTTCCCATAGTTTGGTTTACAGCGAAAGAAATTCAAAAAGTTTATGAAAAAGAAATTGGTGAAACAATAAGCCTTAGCGCTGTTTCAACCTATCTTTCTAGGCTTGCCGATAAAGGAATATTAATGAAGACAAAAAATAATAACCGTGTAATTTTTAGGCTTATATCAAAAGAACTTAAAGAAATTGTGAAGCCTTTTTATGGGAAAGATTAAACTTTTTCTCTTTTTTTCAAGAAATTTTCTACATTTTTATTTAAGCTGTAAACATAGGGAATTCTGTCAGTCCTTCTTTCAACATAACCTCGTGCATATAAATTTTTCATTAAGCGGGCAGTATGTTCTCTTGTTAATTTAATTCTATCTTTTATCTCAGGAACAGTTTTTTCACCCTCTACAGCTAGAAGTTCTAAAACTTTTAATTCGGTTTCAGTTAGCGACATTAAAGTTTCGTTCTCTCCTACAGTAAAGGCGGAAGATGGTTCTATCTCGGGTAATTCTTCAATTTTTCTTGATTTTTGTTCATTAAGTTTCTCAATTTCATTGATCCTTCTTAAGATTTCTTCATATCTAACAGATATCTCATCGACTTTTCTCTTTAAAACTTCATAATTATTGAAGAAGCGTTCCCTCCAATTAAAAAGGTCCTCAAGCATGCTCTTAAGATTGCTCATCATCGCATTTATTTCCTCAATTCTCCTAACATTTTCCACAGATTTTCCCTCATAATTTTTGATGAGCTCCTGAATTAATTCTTCCTGCCTCTTTAAATCCTTGCTGAAACTATATATTACATCATCAAGCAAGATCTTTGCTTCTCGGTGCTTGGTAGTTTCTTCCCTTATTCTTCTTAAGGAGAATAATAAAGTAAAAGAAGTTACGCTGAATAAAATAGCGTACATGATTAAAATTATGTGATTCATGTTGACACCTTTTTTGTGATATCACATGTAGCGTGATCCATATGGATCACAACCTTATCACATGATAATCACGTTAGAAACATTTAAATATTTTTCTTTTTCCGGTTATCGAAGGCTTTAAAACTGTTATTTCAGGTTCTGCTTAAGAGCGTGATGTCACAAGTCACGTAATTATGATATCACAGTTTGCCGGATATAGATCTAGGCTTAGATAGATTTATTAATCCTTTTTCTATTTCATCTTGTAGAGTTTTTATTATTTTTATCTGATCCTCGCTAATTTTTCCATTCTCCCAGAGATCTCGATATTTTTCGCTGTAGATGCGAATCCTATTTGAAATTTCTATGTAAGGATTTAGACGAGGATCATCAAAAATGCCCAAATATCCTAAAAGTATAACTGTGTAAATCGATCTGATAACGTTTCTTCTTGCCTGTGCCAATGTTCTATTAAAAGAGCCGCGACTTACCCCAGATTTTATTAATCTTAACTTCGCCTTATTCTCATAAACTATTTTCTTATCACTTATTTTTTCGGCTAAAATATCTATTAAAAGAGTTTCCGCCTGCACTTTTGTCAAATTGCTGTTTTTAAGAAGTATTTTAAAGAGTGGATCCTTATTTAGGCTCATTAACCACTTCTGAACCCCATCTTTTATTTCTAAATCACTCAACTATCTAAACCTCCTATTTGAATACAAATTTGTATACGGTAACATCTGCTAAAGATTTGTCTTCCATTCCTAATTTAACTATTACTGTAAGGCAAATGTTGCTCGATAGTGATACAACTTGTGATATTATCGTGATTTAAGTTATGTGGATTCAAAATCACAAAAACTTCGGTCTTAAAGATACCCAAATATTTAAGTGCATTATCCACTATAAAAATTTATGCTGGATTCAAGATGGGAAGAAGACGCAGAAAAGTAGTTCGTATATCGAAGAAGAAACTACCTAAGGTTTTCCTATGTCCAAAATGCAGTCAAGAATCTATTAGAGTTGATTTTCTTAAGGAAGATATAGGTGAAAAGAAAGCAGTAATTAAGTGTGGCAATATCAATTGCGGTTACTCTAGGGAGATAAAGGTGAAACCATTTTTTAAGGAAGTGGATGCTTACTGCCAATTTATAGATGAATTTTATGAAGCGTCTTAATTTTTGAGGGTCTTTTATGGTTGGAAAGGTTGAAGGTTATCTTTTAAGGAAAATTCTTAATGAAAGAGCGATTCATATAACGCTTATTGATCCAGAAAAGGTATCTAATGAATTTGCTGCTTTTATATCATCTGAAAGTGAATCATTAGGGTCTTCAGCTATAATGATTGGCGGCACAACTTTTGTATCACCGAATGCTCTTGACAACATGGTGATGGCAATTAAAGAATCTGTGAGCATTCCTATAATATTATTCCCAAATAATGTGACTGGTATAAGTAAATATGCTGACGCAATATGGTTTATGTCTCTTCTCAATTCAGCTGACCCATATTTTATAGTTGGCGCGCAAGTGCTAGCGGCGCCATTAATTAAAAAGTTTGGTTTAGAGGCGATATCACTAGGATATATAATAGTTGGTGAAGGTGGATCTGCGGGCATTATCGGAAAGGCATTTCCAATACCCTACGATAAGCCTGAGCTGGCAGGCGCTCATGCATTGGCCGCTCAATTTCTCGGAATGAGATTTATTTATTTAGAAGCTGGATCAGGCGCAAAATATCCAGTTCCCTCAGAAATGATTAAGATTGTTAAGAATGCTATAAACATGCCACTTATTGTAGGTGGGGGCATAAAAACCGGGGAACAAGCTAAACAAATAGTGAGTGCCGGGGCTGATATAGTGGTTACTGGCACAGTAACTGAAATGGGTAAAAAAGAAGAAGTTAAAAGTAAACTTATGGAAATAATAAATGGTGTAAAAGAGGGAGCAAAAAGTAAGCATCCACTTCC
>JAGTQL010000015.1:23106-27939 GCA_018396555.1 Candidatus Bathyarchaeota archaeon
TTGAATCCCTTAAGAAAATATTGGGAAGAGACGACATATACGATATATGGCCAGATTTCGAGCCCGAATATGATGAACGAGAGTATGCATGGACAACCCTAAGAGGTTTAGGAGAATCTCTATTGCTCAACTGTGGGCAGTGTGAAGGTCCCTCCGATATGAGACATAACAAATGTAGAATGTGCGTTGAAAGAAGAAAGGAAATAGCTAGAAAAACCTACGAGAAAGTTATGGGGCGTCCAATAGAGAAGTGGAACGCTGTGATACTATGTCGAATTCACATCGAATAGCGCGATCACTATGGAAATATCTAATATAAGCGAAGAGTACCGGGAATACTTCTCTAATTTAGTTCAATCACTTGAA
Source organism: Candidatus Bathyarchaeota archaeon (assembly GCA_018396555.1). Classification (GTDB taxonomy): domain Archaea; phylum Thermoproteota; class Bathyarchaeia; order Bathyarchaeales; family DTEX01; genus DTEX01. The sequence goes on from JAGTQL010000015.1 coordinate 23,473, forward strand.
AAAATCTATAATATTGCAAGGGAAGCCAGAGCAAAGGGGCTTGATCCAAAGCATTATCCGGAGATTGAAATTGCAAATGACTTAGCTAGTCTCGTTGAGGGCTTTATCGGATTACATGGAATTGCTGAGAGAGTAAGGGAATTAAGTAAGACCCTGCCTAGGGAAAAGGTCGCTTTTAAAATAGCTGAAGAGATAATCCAAGGAAGATTTGGACATTTAAGAGAAGAGAAAGCAGCCGACCAAGCAATTAGGACTGCTTTAGCAATACTTACCGAGGGCGTCACCGCAGCAGTTTACTCTGAAGGTATAGCGAAAGTTGCAATAAGGACTAATATAGATGGATCAAAGTATCTAGCTATCTACCTAGCCGGGCCGATACGTTCAGCAGGCGGCACAGAGACAGCCCTAACGCCGGTTATCGCTGATTTTGTTCGCCAATTACTGAAATTGGAGCGGTATAAACCAACTAAAGAGGAAATAGAAAGATTTATTGAGGAGCTTAGGCTTTATGAGCGCGAAGTCGGCCGCTTTCAATATAGCGTTTCAGATGAGCAGTTGAGACTCGCATTGCAAAATCTTCCAATTGAAATTACTGGCACACCATCCGATCCAGTTGAAGTTTCATCATATCGTAACCTGCCACGTATTGAAACGAACCGCGTGCGCGGTGGAGCACTTCGAGTTGTAAATGATGGTATTGTGGGACGGGCTGCGAAGGTTCTTGCTGTTGTGGAAGATCTTGGGATTCAGGGATGGGAGTGGCTTAAAGAAATTAAAGAAATAGAAAGAAATAGGTCTTCATCCGGGTTTATGGAGGAGGTTCCAGCTGGGCGTCCTATACTATGCTTTCCATCTAGAAGGGGCGGTTTTAGGCTCCGCTATGGGAGATCAAGAAATACAGGGTTAGCCGCAGTTGGTGTTCACCCATTAACTATGGTTACTTTGCAGAATTTTTTGGCAGGTGGTACGCAGCTTAAAATTGAGACTCCCGGAAAGTCAGGCGTTGTTCTCCCAGTGGACTATATAGAGCCTCCAATTGTAAAGTTGAAGGATGGATCAGTTGTTAGGGTTTCATATGAGAATATTGAGATCGTTAAGAGGGAAACTGAAAAAATCCTTTTCTTAGGCGATTTGCTCATAAGCTTCGGCGACTTCCTTTATAATAACAAGGTTCTATTGCCCTCCGGATATAACGAAGAATTTTGGTGTGAAGAACTTAAAAGCGCAATCGTGGAAAAATTCGGTGGAAGTATTGAGGAAGCTGCCTTAAGAGCTGGGATTCCGTTTCAGTTTCTGAAATCTTACCTAGATGATCCATTTAATAATAAACCTAACGTTCATAAGGCTATTTCGCTGAGTAGGTCAATAGGCGTTCCCCTGCACCCATCCTACATATATTTTTGGTCTAACATATCAAGTGAAGATCTCCGAAAAGTTAGGTCATGGCTACTGGATTCAGACCTTATTGTTGAAGGGGAAACGATCACGAAGATAATAGGCTCATTTAATGAGGAAGTTAAGAGCATTCTGGAAGAAATTTGTGTTCCACATAAAATTATTAATGGTAAAATACTTATTGAGAATTTAGATGCGCATGTATTCGCTTTCACTTTAGGAATAAGTGATACATGTAAGAATGTGCTTACTGATCTTCCAGTATTAGAGAATCTATCCAGGCTTAGCGGCGTAGTCATCAGAGATAAGGCCCCATCATTTATAGGCGCTAGGGTTGGCCGACCGGAGAAGGCTAGAAAGCGTGAGATGAAGCCCCCAGTTCAAGTTCTCTTTCCAGTAGGATTAAGCGGTGGAGCTAAAAGGGATCTAATGAAGGCTTATGAGAAAGGGAGCATTAGGGTTGATATTGTTAGTCAGTTCTGTCCGAAATGCCGAATAATAACATTTAAGAAGATATGTCCAGCATGTGGTTTGGAAACGGCTCCCAGGTTTATTTGTCCAAGATGTGGCAGAGATCTTGATAGGGAAGAGTGTCCAGTATGTAAAGTGGAGGCTAAAAGATTCTGCGCTCAGACGATTTCTATAAAGGATATGATCGATGAAGCATGCAAAAAAATTGGATTTACACCATTGCAGATTAGGGGAGTTAGAGGCTTAACGAATAAAACGCGAACACCTGAACCAATTGAAAAGGGTGTTCTAAGAGCCAAATACGGTCTCTCAGTTTATAAAGATGGCACAATACGCTTTGATGCAACTAATGCGCCTTTAACCCACTTCAAGCCTTCTGAAATAGGGGTTCCCGTGGAAAAACTCAGAGATCTAGGTTACACGCGGGACTACTTAGGCAACCGACTTTCTAATCCGGAGCAAATATGTGAGTTAAAGATTCAAGACGTCATAATTCCATGGAAGAGTGTTGAGTATTTAATTTCCGCAGCTAATTTTGTAGATGAGATTCTGCAGAAATTCTACAGGCTTCCGCCATTCTATAACATTAGTCAACCGCAGGATTTGGTTGGAACACTCATAATAGGCTTGGCTCCGCATACGTGCGCTGGAGTTTTAGGAAGAATAATAGGGTTCACAAAACTCGATGTTTGCTTTGCTCACCCATTCTGGCATTCAGCTAAGCGCAGAGACTGTGATGGAGATGAAGATAGCATAATGCTTGCCCTAGATGCATTCCTAAATTTCTCAAGAGAATATCTCCCAGATCAAATAGGCGGGATAATGGATTCTCCACTCTTTATTATTCATACGATTATACCCGAGGAGGTTCAGAGGCAAGCGCATGAAATTGATGTTGCAAACAGATATCCCCTTGCTTTTTACGAAGAAACCTTTAAGTCGGGTTCAGCGAGGGATTTAATGGACTTAATTGACATTGTTAAACATAGGTTTAATACTGAAGCCAGGTTTCAGGAATTCGGTTTCACAGTACCCACATCAAGCATCGAGGCTGGGAACCGTGAGAGTATATATAAAACTTTAAGGCGCATGACGGATAAACTTAATGCCCAATTAGGCTTAGCTGAGAAAATTAAAGCTGTTGATGCGAGAGATGTTGCGGAGATGGTTTTGAATACGCATTTTATCCGCGATATTTCTGGTAATTTAAGAGCCTTTGCAACCCAGAGCTTCAGATGTAAGAGATGCAATAAGCGTTTCAGGCGGATTCCACTAAAAGGATCATGCCCAGAATGTGGAGGCGAACTAGCGTTAACTGTTCATAGGGGTGGGATTGAAAAGTATCTAGAAAGCGCATGGCATCTTGTCAAGAAGTATGGTATGTCAGAATACTATGCCCAGCGCCTAATCTTAATAGAGGAGGAAATAAACTCTCTCTTTGAAAGCGGCAAAGGCATAAAGCAGTCAAACTTATCAAGGTTCATGAATGGATCCAGAAACAGAGTCTAATAAAAGGCGAGGGTACATTATGCTTGTTCTACCTCTCCTCTTAATGCCCTCGCAAGTACTGGAGCAACTGAAACTTTTGCGTATTCGTTAATAACACTGTCGGTTCCTACAATTTCCTCTACACCATTTTCCATCATGATCTTTACTGAGTCTCCTATAAGTAGCGCGTGGGATACGCCTACAAGGATTCTCCTTGCGCCTTGTTCTTTAAGGATTCTCGCGGCATTAGCCACGGTTTTACCTGTGCTTATTATATCATCTATTATTATTGCATCTCTTTCTCTAACTCTTAGATCCTTTTTATATGTAACTATCTCGCCAGTATAACGATCTCTTCTTTTCTCTAAGGCATCATATTCAGTTTTAAGCACATCGGCGGCATACTTAGCCCTCCTTATGGCTAAGTCTTCATCATCAGGCGCTATTATAAGGGGGTTTTTTAAGTCTTTTTTGGCAAAATATCTCGCTAATTCTCCGGAAGCCGTGAGGTTGTATACCGGAATCTTATACATTTTTAATACGTTCTCATTATGAACGTCAACTGTGTATAGAGCGTCTGCACCTAGTTCCTCGATGATTTCGGCCATCATGCTTGCGCTTAAGCATTCACCATCCAAGAACCGCTCATCTTGCCGGCTATAGGCGAGATATGGAACAAAAACCTTAATTGTGTCTGCTCCTAGGTCTCTTGCCGTATGAAGGATTAAAAATAGTTCCATGGCGCGCACATCTTGAGGCGGACAGAGACTCTGCACAACTAATATGTTTTCTCCTGATATGTTTTCTTCAAACTTAAAGTAGAACTCACCGTCTGGAAAACGCTTTGTTCTAACTTTAATGAGTGGAATGCCCAGAGCTTCGCCTATTTTGCATGCAAGGTTTAGGGAGTTCGGTCCTCCAACTATTTTCAAGTTTTCCCCTCCAATCGAAATGAATTTACAACTATAGAAAAGATAAATCCTTCGTTTCATTTAGAACTCATCTCCAAACTATTTAGGTTTTGACTAGTCAATGTTGCTTGCAGGTTTTGGATGTATTTTAACTATGTGTTCATGTAGATTTTTAGATTTAACTTTAGCTCCACATAGGTTG
>JAGTQL010000102.1 GCA_018396555.1 Candidatus Bathyarchaeota archaeon
ATCTTAAAAGCGAGGAGGCTGCGACGACTGTATTAACGTATTTTGAGATATTTTCAAGAGTCTATCATAGAAACCTTAGGAATGAAGAGAGGACAGTTAGAAGGATGCTTAGGCTCATGCCTATACTCGAGTTTGATGAGGTGGCGGCTGACAAAGCAGCCGAAATAATGGGAAGACTCCTTAAAATAGGTAAGCCAATAAACGCCATCGACATCATGATTTCCGGCATAGCATTAGCCAACGGCGTAGAGGAGATAATAACAAAAGATAGCGACTTCGAGGTGATTGAGAAGGTCTGCGATGAACTAAGAATAAATCTTCTTAACCACTAAATTCTCGGGTCATAAATTTCGGAATGGGGTTGTTAAACAAGCCGAATGGTACACGTCTCCGCATGTTCTTCTTGGACTAGGTTAATGGAGGATTTAGGCTCTAACTAAAGGCTTTTATTTTTGGGTTTTCAATCTCTAAAAGTGCGGGTGTGCATCTCTGTGAGTTACGAGTTACTTAGGAGAAGAGCTTTATCGTTTCTGAGGGATGCTAAGGGCGATTTTGAGCAGGGCGACTATGATTTAGTTTTATTTCATGTTGAGCAGTTCATCCAGCTCTATTCAAAGTATCTATTGTATAGGAGGATAGGCGATTACCCAAAGACTCATTCCATAATTAGATTACTTAAAGATCTCGTAAGGGTTTATGATGCTAGAGACCTAGACGGGTTTCTAAATGAGAATCTTGAGGCCCTCTACCTGCTTGAGGAAGCATATGTCTCATCACGCTACCTGCCCAGAGAATACGATATGGATATAGCCTCCAAAATCCTAAAGCTCAGTGAGGAAATCCTTGAGGTGTTCAAATGCCTGGAGTTACGTTAGTCGATTTAGAGCTCGAATATTCGAAGATTAGAAACTCATATATCAATAATATAGCATATTATCTTGGAAGGATTAAGGAAATATGCAGAAAAATTGATCCGAACTGTAAGCTCATAGTCTTTGGAAGCTATGTTCGCGGCGGCATGAGAGTTGACAGCGATGTAGATATTCTGCTTATCACGGATCAGGCATGTAACGCCTCCTATAGAGGGCGAGTTCGTGCGGCAATCGCCAGGGAAATAGGCCTAATAACTCCCCTAGAAATACACATCATAACTACGAAAGAGCATGAGGAATGGTACAGAAAATTCATAGATGTCTATTTGGAGGTATAAATGAGCCGCCATCGAGAGCATTCGATTAACTAGGCCCTTTTACAGAGATCAAACCGTTCATCCAAAATTAAATATGCAGGAAAACTAGGGGGATGACCCCCCCGGGGTCTCTGTGTCTCTCCGTCAGCCAGCCCAAGAGGAAGATCAATAACCATGCCAAGTTAGCATGCTGAGAGAGAAACCAAGGATACTGCAAATAACATTCCACACGCTTAGACGCTGGAAGATAACGATGGAATGCTATTGAACCCGCAACAGCCTACACGTCAAAGAAATATTGGGCCATAAGTCTCTTAACAGCATACTAATCTATACGCAACTCATAAACCTCGATGAAGACCAATATGCTGCGAAAATAGTAAAGGAGATCGAGAAAAGCAGGAAGAGGGCAATACTTGAGGGTCTCAGAGGGGTTAAGGAAAGGGTTCTTAACGGTTCTAGGGACATGAACAGAAAGCTCTCAAAGTGGAATGCGAAGACGTTCCAGTTCATGCTAAATCTTTTCATTTCTTTTTACGAGGGAAATCAACTCTGCTCTTTTAATCTATTTGAACAGCGTGACTAGTAATCTCCAATGAACATGCGTTATATTTGGTAGAAAATTCCCCACATTTCTATGCCTGCATCTTTTCTTCATAGATAAGATCGCATTCTTCACAGGTATAGAAAGTTTTACTTTTCTTTTTCATTTCCCGTACCATATTAATCAAGTTTCCTCCTTTAACCTCTCCTATCTCTTATAGACCCTTAATATTTAATGATCTTAAGACTTAGGGATTATCCGATGCTTTTCCATGAAAGAAGTGGTGTCGGGTCTTTAGGGTTAATTTCACAAATGCAAGCATGGATGGAACCTCCCATAAAGGGCCGACTACCGTTGCTAGGGCGGCTCCTGAGCCAGCGCCGAAGACAACCGTGGCCGTTGCTATAGCAACTTCGAACTGGGTGCCTGAGCTGATAAAAGCGATGGTCGCTGCATCTCTATAATCGAATTTTAGAAGCCAAGGTATTACGTAGAAAAGTGTAGCCATTATGAAGAAATGCGTCAACAGCGGTATAGAGATCAAGCCTACTAGGAGGGGTTGGCTAGCGATTATCTCTCCCTTCAAAGAGAATAGAATTACAATCGTAGCAAGCAACGCTATCGCTGCAATATTTCCTATGACAGGTCGAAACTTATCTTTGAACCATATTTCTCCCCTTCTATCGAGGAGGACTTTCCTTGAGATCTGACCTAAGGCTAAGGGTAAGCCAACAAAGAGAATTACGCTTTTAGCTATAGGGGCTATCGGAACCGGCACTCCTCCAACTCCGAGATAGAAGGCTGCTAAAGGCGTATAGAGTATGAGGGTTGATAAGGCGTTTATCGCGGTTATCACAACACCCTTAGCTACGTCACCCTGAGCCAACAGAATCCAGAATAGGACCATACCCGTGCACGGCGCTATTCCCAGCAAGATTACGCCAGCAGCATATTCGGGGTAATTACTTAGAAATAGGCGGGCTAGCAAAGCCATAAGGGCTGGGGCTATAACCCAGTTACCTATCAATGTGAGGATTGTAGGCTTGGGAGACTTAGCAGCCTTCAGAATTTCCTTAAACTCTATACTCACCATAGTTGGGTACATGAGCAAAAATAGGCATATTCCCATCGGGATCGATATATCCCCGACTTGAAGCGACCCGATCCATAAACCCAGCTCTGGAAAGAACCTGCCTAGGAGAAAACCGACAACCATGCTGAGGATAACCCATAATGTAAGATATCTTTCAAATCGCCCTAAAGCGGCTTGACTCTCCGGCATGTTAACGCCTTACTCTCCCAACATTTTCGCTCAAGATTAAGAGCGATGGTCCGAACTGCGCTATAAAAAGGTTTCGCACTCAATTAGGAGTGGACCGGGGGGGATTTGAACCCCCGACCTCCTGAGTGCAAGTCAGGCGTTCATACCAGACTGAACTACCGGCCCGTACTCTGCTGTTTCTCTTTTCTTTCGCATTAATATTCTATTTTTCAGCTAATTATTAATTTTTTCACAGCGGGATTTATGAGGGTTTCTTAACTGGCTCCAGGTCTTTGAGCAGAATTATTTCAGCCACGTTTTCCCCCTTCTGTTTTAGTTGGCTGTCAGCCGTAATTAACTTGGCGCCTATTTTCTTGGTAAGGTGGAGATAGGCTGAATCATATATGGTTAGTTTGGTTGCGACAGCTAGTCTTAGGATCTCCTTCAGATCGCCCCATTCAGTGGTCTGGACGCTTATGCCTAGGCTCTCTAGCGCTTCCAGGGCTTCGATCCCATCGCTGGATTTTATTGCGCCTATTAAGATCGATTTTAGGATTGCAGATGCCACCTCATAAGATAGGATATGCGGTGCATAAGCCTCCACCTCCCCGGAGACTATCTTTTCCCCAACGGCTCTAGCCTGCTCCTCCCAAGGCTCCCCCGGAATAATCCACTTAACGACCACACTAGCGTCAACAACTATTTTAGGCTTCGCTCCCTGTCCTCCCTTATCCATCTCACAATCTCCTCTGTAGGCACCTTCCCAGCGTTTTCGCGGATTTTATCCAGCTTTCTTAGGGCATTTCTAGCCATCTCCAATCTAACCTTATCCTCTATAATCTTCCGTAAATACTCGCTCCAGTTCACATCTATCTCCTTCATTAGATCTTTAATCTCTTCAGGAACCTTCACTGACACATTAACCATCCTACCCAATTAACTCACCTAATGATAATCTCAATAAAGATTACATTTAAGCATTACTACATAGTAAGATTATATGCGTAATGGTTGCTTTTCATGGAATAACCTTAAAATTTTGCAACGCTTAAAGGCGGTAATCAGCTATTATTTCGCTCACTAAACGCACTCTTTCTATCTCACCGTCCGGAGGCATCATATCCGATATTCCAGGTATTATACTGGGCGCAAGCAGATCAAGCATCTCGTAGACGAAGCTCTTCAGCTTATTCTCTTCGATGATCGGTAGGAAATAGATTGCCGGTATGCCGTCCACCAGAATCATTCCATTAAGTTTAATCTCCTCCTTAAGATCCTTAAGGGCTACATTACCCTGCGGTTCCGGCGGCACACATTCCAAACCATCCAAGCCTGTCTCCTTCGCTAATGGCAGCAGATGCCTAATTTTCCCATCCCAATGGGATGTACAGAATTTTCCGGCTTTATGCATCTCCCTAGTTCTGCGCTGGTAATATGGCAGCATGTATCTTCTGAACAGCGGTGGCGGACAAAGGTTTTCATCAATATTATCGCCGAAATTAACTATTTTAAAGGGCGTCCCCCTGATAACTTTAAATCTTTCATCATCGTTTTCATCAAAAACTTGAAGGAGCCTCTCAACCTTTTCTCGGCGCCGCCAGAGCGCTATCAAACCCCTCTCAAAACCCATATAAACAATAAAGAGCCTCTGTATCGACCCCCATGGAACCGTTATCATTGGCTCAGAGCGACCCCCAAGAATCTTCTCCATCTCCAAATAAAGATCCCTATCAAACTCAAACCTCTGGCGCCTCAACACGTAGGCTAAAACCTCAAAATCTTCAATACTTTTAAGGAAATATTCGACCCTCATACTTGAGATTCTATACTCAGTTTTTCTCTCGACCTGCTTGAGCTTACCTTTCGGGGTTTCATATTTCACGTATATGTATTTTTCATCTTCCACCCTATGGATTTGGACGCCGGCGCCCTCAACACATTTTATCGTATCATTAAAGTAATGGTAAGCGCGCGGCGAAGCCCCCAAATCATCATATATTTGGAGAAGATCCAACCCCTCATACCTCTTAGGAAGGGTCCCCCTAGCTTTATTTACGTAATACCAGCGATGCAGCCTAGGTTGCCACATTAAGCGATCAGGAACGCCGCGATTAAAAATTACAATCGTTCTTTCACGATTATCCAATCTAAACTCACATCAATTGAAATCATGCTCTTTAACGCTAAATTTGTCTCAAATTCTATTGAACAAGAAGTTTTAGACCAAAATT
>JAGTQL010000103.1 GCA_018396555.1 Candidatus Bathyarchaeota archaeon
GATGGAGAGAGACAGAGACCCGGGGGGTCCTCCCCTAGTTTTCTGCATATTTGATCGCTTAATTCACAGTAGCAGCATTCCCAGTTTTCAGCGTCCAGTTCTTTAATTCCGAATTTTTCGGCAAACTTCTAAGTTATAAACCTTGTGAATTTTTCTTCCATGTTTGTGGATTTGGGGAGTGTAGAATAAAATTTTAGAATTCCTTATATTTCTTATCTTTTCTCTAGATTACCTTAGAGTTTAAGCGTCATTGTTTAAGAAGAGGGGTTAACGTTTGAGGATTGGGACCGCGCAGAGGGTTGTTGTCTTTGTTATATTATCCTATACTACTGCGTTGCTTTTAGATGTTACATCTTTGTATGGTTGGTTGCCGCTGATTTTATGGGGCTTCGTTAGAATGTGGAGCGTATCTCTATCCGTTGTTTTATGCTTAGTCATATTTAGGGAGAGCGTTTCTTCAAATTTTAGGAGGTTCTTAGGTTTCTCAACCAGATTGCTTAGGCTCTATCTGCTTTCACCGCTTCTGATTTATGCGGCATTAGGAATCTATATCTCTCTGGCAGTCCCTCTTAACCTATTTGATTTCTCCGCTTATATAGACCTGATAGCTGAAGAAGTCTCTTCTGGCTTGGCTGGTGAGCAGGCGGCGCATTCAGCAGTAATCTTGGCTTATGCCCAAATAGCTTTAGCTTACGCAACTGCTATAACATTGAACGCTTTCCTCGCGTTAGGTGAGGAGATAGGTTGGAGGGGCTACTTATATAATCTGCTCGGATCAAAACCAGGAGTCGCGACAGCCTTAGGTATAGGAGTATTGTGGGGGCTGTGGCATGCGTCAGCAATAATCCTGTTAGGGTATAATTACCAGATTAACAGGTTAGTTGGGGTAGCGCTTTTCACAACGCTAACTATGCTATTCACATATCCTCAACTCTCGGTTACGGAGATGGCGGGAGGAAGCGTTCTGCCAGCGACGTCTTTTCATGGAGCAATAAACGCAATATGGGGGTTAACTATGGTTGCAACTAGGCTGCGGTGGGAGGACGCGGAGATACTTTTGGGATTAGGGCTCATGGGCATAATAGCATGGATAGTGACGAACATCGTGTTTCAAATATTGATGAAGAAAGCGAGGTTCTTATAATTCTAATGCTTTAGGCGTTAATAAGATTCATGGTATTAAAAAAGAAAAATCTCACGCTTCTACTTCTATTTTTGGGACTATAGATTATAAGATATTTGTGACTACAGTAAGCCCTCACCGCAATATCTACACAGAGCGAAGCTCATAGCCTCTTAAACATTCCATAACTGCGGATTTTAAAGTTAAGTTTCTCATAGAGTCTTATTGCTACCTTATTTTCTACAAGAACACTTAGCCAAACATTTTTAACGTCTCTTGCCTTGATTTTTTCAAGACATTCTGCAACCATCCTCTTTCCTATGCCCTTCCTACGAAACTCCGGCAGAACGTAAACGTCGTTTATTGTGCCAACGGCGTGTTCAGTTACGTCCAAGGGAAACTCTCGACTTATTGTGGCGAAGGTGAAGCCGATAATTTCGCTATCGCATTCAGCGATTATTAGGCAGCCCTTTCCCCCAGCAACGCTCTCCTCCACAAACCTAATCCATCTATCAGCATTAGACTCTGAAGGAATAATGAAGCTCTCAATCTTAAACATCTCCTCAGCCAGCCTAAGCCAAAGATCCCTCAGAGAAGCCGCTAAATCCATAACGCTACGACACTCAAAAACCCGAATCTGATCACGCATAGACCAGCACCGAATAATAAATCTCCCTAAACACTTTTATCATCTTCCCCTAGAAGGGCCAGAAAGCGCCTACTGTTCTATGCGAGCCTACAACCGACCTTACAGATGCTTTAAGGAGAACGTTTAAGATATAGATTTTTACTGGTGTGCATGAAGGTAAGATCGCCCCGTAAAATATAAACAAGTTTCTCTCTAAGCATGGCGTGAACGGATGCTCATGCAAACATAGGCGCCTAGAGTTTTAGAGCCAAAGAAACTTATGAACTGTGGCAGGTCGAACCTTAAGGGGCATTCAATGTGCAAACTTTATATTCTCTCGTAGGGAAATTAATTGCCGGGTGGTTTTACATGGTGGACACCGTTGAAAAGGTTGATAAGAGCATCCCTTACTTGCGTAAAGTTGGAACAGTGAAGCAATTAATCGTGGATGGGGAACCCTTCGTAATTCTTGGCGGGGAAGTGCATAATTCATCATCGTCCAGTTTAGCCTACATGGAGCCCATATGGCCGCGCCTGGTTTCTCTTGGCTTGAACACTGTCCTATTGCCAATTAGTTGGGAGCTTATTGAGCCAGAAGAGGGGGAATTTGATTTCCACCTTGTCGACGGGTTGATAGATGGAGCGCGAAAATATAATTTAAAAATCGCTCATATAAAGGAGATGGTACATAGCTTCTAAATCACATTCTTCTTCATGATTTATGTTCCGGCAGAGCACGTTTTGGTCTTATTTTAGAGGAATTGTGGAATGGAAAAGACCATGTATCATCAGCTTTATATGAGCGATCGCTTTTTATTCCTGAAACTGTTCATAACAAGCGAAGTGCAGCATATGTTTTTTACGTTATAGGCCAGCACGGCGCCATAGACTTTTCCCCATTTGCAATCGACGATATTGCCGAACCGGAAAAGCATCCATTATCCGGAAGCTATAAATTGCTTTCAGGAATGATGCCAATAATTACAAAGTATCAGGGCACAAACCGAATGGTTGGCTTTGCGGATGATGGATCATATGGGTACCGACATACAGCATCTCTATGGCGAGAAATAAGGGCGCGAGTGAGAGGATTTAGTTGCGAGCTTGGAGATTATCGATTGCAGATAAGTTTTACACGCGAACTAGCAGAAAGGGTTCGCGCGTTTTGGCCGGGCTTTCCATATGAAAGCAAGGTTCCAGCAGCAGGATTAATAATCGCTGTAGAGAACGACAAATATATCGTAGCTGGAACAAGCTTTCTACTTAAGTTCCTGCCAAAAGACAACTTTTCATCAAACGTAGAGATCTTATGGGTTGATAAGGGCTCGTTTAGAGACGGCGTGTGGATTCCAGGGAGACGCTTAAATGGAGATGAAACCGGCCATGGTTCATGGGTTTACTTCGACGATAAGCCTAGGGTTCGCATAATTAAAGTACACAGCCATCCTTCAACTTAAAAAGCATCTCAAAATATTTGAGCGTTTCTCTCCATAGTTTGTAGAATGGAGTTTTAAGGAGAATATTTAAAATATAGCTCAGAGAAATAGCGACGTTATTAAGAATAACGTAATATCCTCACGCATTAGAAAAGAGCGTTAAGGGATATTAAAGCGATCGACGCTATAACAAGTGTGACCCAAACCTTCCTGTTCCATTCGAATATCTTTTTTCCATCCCAAACGAAGCCTCCCGCTGCTTGCATCGGAATAAGATTCAAGACGGCGATTGACAAGCTGGTTATGTATCCGATCTTTGCCGACTCCGCTAGAAGACTGCTGGCTGCGAGCAAGCGTATTATCCATAATGCAAAGCCAAGCACCAGGCTGGAAAATGGACCTATTGCAAAGATTACCCCAATCTTATCCTTTTTTGGATTATACCACCAGTCTATCTGTTTCACGTATGTTGAGCCATATGCTGGGAAAAATATGCCTAATGGCGCCAGCAACCAGCCGAGGAATATTCCCGATCCCCACACTTTGAATATTATTTCAAGCCCAAGCCTACGCGCCATAAACTTTTGTGGAAGTTCATGAACTAAAATGCTAACCGCCGCAACTGCAAAAAACGCCGGGATGAGCACTAAAGGACCTTGGCCACGCAGTAATTGTATCCACCACACTATAGACACGCCTAGCAGGGCTGCCAAAAAATGTCAAGCTTCCCCTGTTTCATGGGGCTTTCTCTGATCTTTTCCTCGTCTAAGAAAGAAGGTTCCGAAGCCTATGAAATAGAATTCCGTAAGCTTAGAAAGCTAAGCCCATAGTCTCTTATCTGCTGCGGGGTCTCATAGAGATGGAAGTCTCTGTGAATAAAGGTGTTCCAGGATGGGGAGTTATACCTGTCAGCTGTGGCGTAGATGACCTCGCATCCGCGCTCCTCTAGCCATGATATGGCTCCATCCACCAGAGATTTACTGACTCATCTTCCTCGGAACTCTTTGTCCGTAACCAACGCATCAATGTAGCCTATCCGCTTACCTTTTAAAATCTATATTCGCACAGAGACAGCACCAACTATCTCACCATCATATTCTGCAACTAAGGCGCCTCTGCCCTGCTCCCTCGCGCTCTTCTGCGCCTCATTAAAAGAGAGCTGGAAGACCATCTGTCGGTTATGCCAAGGCTTCTCTTGAATAGTTTCTCAACTTCTCCTTTTTCGCTTGGCTGCATTTCGCGGATCAGAATTTGCATATACTAAAGTCTCCAGTAGGATGCGAACATATTATAACATTCACAAGTTTAAAGTTATCTCTGATTTCTATATTCCAGCTTTCTCTAATGCTCTATTTACCTATAACCATTAAACTACTTATCTTTCAAGTCTCATTTCTTTCTAAGACAAAGTAACTATTATCAGAAACTTTTAATCTTTTTTATTAGCCAAACCATCTTTCTAGCGAAGTTTCTTGCGGTTGCCAATCCCTCATCATCTTTTAGCACGTCTCCCTTCTCTCTTCCAAAGGCTATGTTCCAGTATGTTGAGCCTGGAACTATCATGCCCTGATGTAGAAAGAAGAAGAGCATCTGGGCGAATGTGAAGTTTTGTCCAGCCCTCCTAGCGACAACAATTGGTCCGCCAACCTTATTCTCAAATATTCTCCCTTTTGCGCCTGAGACATATCCCGCCCTATGGATTAATGCCATTATCTGCGGGGTTGCGGACCCAAAGTAGACTGGTGAAGCCAATATTATGCCATCGGCCCTAGTCATTTTGTCAAAAATCTCCTGAAAGTCGTCTTTTATTCTGCATTCCCCGGTTTTCCTGCATGATAGGCATGCGTCGCAAGGCTTAATCTCCTTATCAGATAATCTTATAAGCTCTGTTTCAGCACCCTCTTCCTTAGCAGCCTTTAAGGCTTCATTAATAATTATCTCGGTATTGCCCCCAACCCTTGGGCTTCCAACAATACCAATTACCTTAATCATTTTCAGACACCGAAATTAAGAAAACCTTTTTCCTA
>JAGTQL010000016.1 GCA_018396555.1 Candidatus Bathyarchaeota archaeon
AAAAATTTGGGTGAAAGGGCAATCAAAGCAGCCTCAAGAATGTCTATTGCAGATAAAAGCCTGAAAATATTGAGGGCTAATGGCTATCTGCTTATACCGATTAAAGGTCCACTTTCAGAGGAGCAAATTAATGAAATTAGGGGAGAAATCCCTCAATTCGAGATGCTGGTTCAGAGTTTCCCTAAACGTGAAGAACGCGCGCGGAGCATTCTGGATTTTCTCGAAGATAGAATGCCGCCCCATCTTTTGGCAAGCCTCCCCCGCTCAATAGACTTTATTGGAGACGTGGCCATCCTGGAGATTCCAGATGAGCTCGTAGGCTATAGGCAGCTGATCGGTGAAGCGGTTCTGCTAACATTTAAACGTGTTAAGTCTGTGCTCGCTAAGTCAAGCGGGATCAGAGGTGTTTACCGCATAAGAGAGTATGAAGTCATAGCCGGATCGGAGGATACTGAAACCGTGCATAAGGAGTATGGTTGCATATACTATTTAGACCCTAGAAAGGTCTATTTTTCTCCGAGGCTCTCCTATGAGCATTATAGGGTTGCATCTCAAGTTAGAGAGGGCGAAACAGTTATAGACATGTTTGCCGGCGTAGGTCCATTCTCGATACTTATTGCGAAGATGCATGCTAATGTAAAGGTGTATGCCATCGACATAAACCCTGATGCCGTAGGATACTTAGAGAAGAATATTTATGCAAACGGCGTTTATGGGAGAGTTACGCCGGTTCTGGGGGATGCGAGAGAGATTATAGAGAACAATCTCAAGGGATCAGCTGATAGAGTCATAATGAATCTGCCTGAGAAATCTGTGGAATACGTTGATGCAGCATGCGCAGCAGTTAAGAAATCCGGAGGCATAATCCATTACTATAGATTTGCTGAGGGATCGCATGCCGCAGGAAAGGTTAGAACCGAGTTAATTAGGGCGATAGAAGGATCTGGAAGAAGCGTTGAGGCGCTGCTTTCGGAAAGAATAATGAAGGAAGTTGCGCCGTTTAAGTGGCAAATAGTTATAGATACGAAAATTCAATGATTAAGCATACAGCCCACCCATAGAGGCCAAGCGCAGCGTTGCATCAACTTTACCTCAGTAATACGGATGGAAGGGGAGTATATAGAGGCTCTGCGCTGTCTATATAATCCTTCACCTTGACGCCCCTCTTAGAAACCATAAAATACTCAATCCATGCGAAAGGATCAAGAAGTCTCATGGGGTTCTTCCTCATCTTTAAGCCCCTTTGTTGAAAGCCAAGGGTTAACGCCAAACATGCTTTTATCCGGTCTAACAATCTTTTCCGTTAATGCTTGATTAACAACCTTCGAAATTCTTCCTCTTCCAAACCTCTTAACCAGATACTCGTAATTATTGTGGTCTTTACGGGCATGATTTTACGCTCAACATGTACGCATTACATAGATGTATTATTATACCTTTCCAGCGCATCAATTTGGCGCAAGCTACTCACTTATATGTTTGGGCATAAGCATCTGCAAAGTTCTCCCTAAGTAAGTTTATGATAAATGATAAAAAATTAAGAGGATGGGTTGTAAATCTCTTGAGTGGAGTTTATTCTCTTGAGCGGAGTTTATTCTGTTCCTATTGGTGTTTTAGCGATTACTAGGCAGTCCCCATATACTGTTAAACTCTTCTGTACGCCTACCGCGTTCACTATGCCAAAGTCGAGGCGTTTCGCGTTTCCGTAGGGAGCGGTGTTAACGTTAGTCACGCTGATTATTTTTACGCCATCCACGTATAGTTCCATAAGACCGTTTGATGGGTCCTTCTTCCAGTGGATCTCAATGCAGTACCACTTTCCAACCTGCGGAAGTGGGCCGCTGACTGCATCAGTCCATGAGCCGCCTTTATCGGTTCTTAGGTAGACTGTCCATTTATCTGCACCGTTAATCTTGCGTATTCCCGCGTAGGCTATTGCTATGCTGGATCCGTAGAGGCGAAGGAAATAGAAGCGGTCATTATTGTCGCTGAGAGGCAGCCCGTTTTCAATGTAGAAATAGCCGCGAACATAAACTTCGTCTACGTCAATACTTTTGTAAACGTATGCATTTTCTGAGGTGGAGCTTGCTGCGCCTCCACCGTTTGTGGTAAATTTGGCGCTGTAGGAGCCGTGATGACGCCGCGATGTCACAACCGTCGCGGTCTCGCCGGAAGTAACTGCGGTTCCGCTCCAAGCGTTGAAACTGCCGGATTCAAATCCGTCGCTAAATATCCTGCTGCTAGGTGTTGTTGCTTGCGGAGCTGTTTGCGCTGCGTAGGCGCCTTGGCGGTAGGTGCTATACCACGCTGACCATGCTTTAGGGGCCGGATTTGGACGTTTTCCTAATGTATCATAGCACCAAATGTTTCCTTTATGGCTGCCGATTAGAACCTCATTGTATCCATCTTCGTCGCAATCGACGCAGTAGGGTTCCCAAAGCTGCTCTCCATAGGGGTAATCATTTATTATTTGTAAAATCTTGAAATATCTGTTGTAAATGTATAGCATTCCCTGCCCAACTTCGCCATGGCCTAGCTCCGTGCTTGTTGCAGCAAGTATCTCCACGTATCCGTCTCCATCGACATCTCCCACGGTTGGAGGGTAGGTTATCCAGTTGTTTATTTCGGAAGCTCTATAGTCGATGTTTCCTGTTACAAGATCGAGAACGGTGAAATCCTTTGTACATGAGGGATTATCGCTGTATCCCCATGCTGAAATTAGCTCAACATGTCCATCGTAATCTACATCCCACACTGTTCCTTTAGCATGGTTGTTTATCTTTTTCCCTATCCAGTTGTAGACGTCTTTACCCGTTGTTGCGTTGACTACACAGGCGCCATTGTTTAGAATGTTGTTGCCGATAACCTCTAGTTTTCCGTCTCCTGTAACGTCTATTAGAACTGGAGCCGGGGTGCTATGGTATAAATCTGGTCTTACCCATAGGGTTTTCAGAGTGTCAGCGTCATAGCATGATAATCCTCTTGCTGGGTTATTTGGATAGGGATTGCTGCTTCCCCCAGGTCCGCCCCTAGAGGCTCTGTCTCCCAGATAGATTTCGAATTTACCATCAAAGTCTGCGTCAGCGAGAGCTAAACCACCCCAGCATGGTTTGTAGCAGATTTCAGATCGGGCTAAGATTTTTCCCGTATGGTCCAACTTTGTTATACAGCCTGTATAGGGTTCCGTTGTATCAGCCGTCACCACGTAGATTTCTGGATATCCATTATGGTCTGTGTCGCCTGTAACGATTGGTGTTCCAGGCCAAAATTCTCCGCTGCTTCTGCTTACACTGCTGCTTTTCCATAGAAGATTGCCGAATCCATCTCGAGCATATACGCTGAGTCCTGAACCGCAGTATACTATCTCTGGGGTTCCATCCCTGTTTAAGTCAGCTAGCTCTACCACGGTTCCCGCTGCATCATATGGGCTTTTCCATTTTATCGCACCTGTTTTTCCGTTCAATACGTATACGCAGCTTCCGAAAACTACAACGATTTCTTGTACGCCGTCTTTATCGACATCTCCCATGCATGGATGGAAATGTCCGTATGATGAGGGAAGCTTTATGTGCCATTTAAGGGTTAAAAGGGGAGCTGCAGAGGCTGGTTTAGGAACAGAGGGCCCGATCGTTAAGCTAAGCAAGAGCAGGCACATAGCTATGCATATTTTAGGATTAGTAGCGGTCTTTAGTCTTCCACTAGATGCTTGCGCATTTTTGAAGCCACTGCTCATAGGCATCACGCCAGGAAAAGATGTGGCGTGGCGATTTTTATCCCTTCTTGAAAAGAGGTTTTTCGTTGTTGGAAAAATTTCTTGAAACCGGAATGCCAATTCGATCTAACAAGTTAGGAAGAAGAGTTGATAGGCTGCGTGAAAAGGGGGCTTTAAGGTCAACTACAGTTGTGCCGGCAAATTTGTCAAAGTATCTGATGAATCTCCTATCATTGAGTCCAATTCCAATAACTATGTCAAACGGCAAAAGGAAAACCTTGCCAAAATTTCTTATTGCAGCGTGATCATAAAAAAGTCTTTTACCATCTACCCTGACAGTTCTAATTCCAATGATATGTTTTCCTAATGTTTGCCCTGCGAAACCTTCGAGGAGAGTTAAGTATGTCCAGAATAGAACTAGGAAAAATATTATGTTGACGTTTAAGAGAACCATGGTGGTGAGGGGATAGAAAATGTTTGGCAATCCTAGGAAAAGTGCAGCGGCGAGTCCAAGGTCTATCAGGAAGGCAAATGTTCTTTTCCTGAAATCTGCTAATGGTAATGCTGTTGCTTTCATCACCATACTTGTCTCATCCGCCAAGACTTCCAGATCCTTTATTAGAACCACAGCGTTTTGACCAACCCTGCTCAATCTATATCTTCCGGAAGGCGTCCGCTCCAAAAAAGCCTCTAAATTGCGGAGATGAAAGCTCAGTTTCCCAGTGTCTATGTTGAGAGCGTTCATTAAATCGGTGAAGGAGCATTCTTCCTTTTCACTGAGATATAGCAGGATCTCTCTCCTTAACGGGTGGGATAACGTGGAGAATATTTTTGAAACGTTCTCTTGTTTTTTCGCCATTAACAGACCCTGCGTCATACGGTTTAATCCAGCCATCGAATAAAAGATATGGTTGTACACGCATAAATATGCTTTACGTTGGAACTAGTCACGCAGAGCATAAAAACATTATTGGAAGCCATCTTCAAATACGGATGCAGAAAGGACGGGTTAATGTTCTTCAGAAAGCGCAAGTGAAGCGAAAAGGTTAAAAATACGCCGGGTCAGTAAAAATCATAGCCGGGTTGCCCTAGCCTGGTAGGGGGCAGGCCTGCTAAGTCTGTGGCCCGTATGGGCCGCGTGGGTTCAAATCCCACACCCGGCGCCAAACTTAAAAAACAGCCACCCAGTTGGATATAAGTTAGAATTATTCGATTAAAAGCCCATTCTAAAGTTCATTCTAATGCTTATTTTAAAGGGCATTTCCCTCTTTAATCCCGTTTTTACCTCCCCTAGAGGCGGCGGGTTTATGGAGAGGATACGCTCAGCTAACCTTAGAAACTGGGAGTTATGAAGAAAAACAATCTGAAATTCTCTTAATTTAAAGTGAAATTTGATTGAAAATTTAATTGATTTTACCCCCTCATTTCTAACTTGAACTCGTGATTTATATACAGGTTAATTACAATTATTTTCGGGTTTCAGGAGGATTTAAGTATTGGAAGGTTTAAAGTCCTTCATAGTGCTACTCTTATTGTTATTTGTAGCTTTTGCTTCTCAGGCAGTTTTAATGTGTGCTGGAAGCGACGGTGGTCAAACGGTTAGAGTTTATGGTCGCGTGATTAATTATGACACGAATGAACCCATACATGGTGCTAAAATTTGCGTGGTTAATCAAGGCGTTTGGATAAGGCGAGTGGGAGAGGTAATTTGGCTGGAGAATTGCGGAGAAAACTTGGTGGTAATGGCTGAGACTGATTCTTCAGGTCTCTTTGAAATGTATGCTGATAGGGCTTCGCTCTTATATAATCCGTCACGTAGGGAGATGATATTTTTTGCATACTACGATGATAATGCAACGTCCATGTTCGATTATGTTCCTTCATATAAGCTGATATATGACGATGGTTCCTCAGAGTATTATCTTGAGTTTTCGCTTTTACCTGGGGCATCAATTAACCTGACTGGAAATCCATTCTTTAGCCCAAGTGAACTAATCTTTTCATGCGAAATAATGGACGAAAATAATATTGTAAAAAACATTAGCATTGTAACTCGCTTTATTGCTTGGAAAAGCGATATGAGAGAGAGCAGAGTTATGTTCGTCCCCGCAAATTTGGGGTTGAAGATCAAGGTTGGCATACTCATATTCTCTGGAAGGTACGACACTTATGAAGAAGTGTTCAACTTTACAATTCCATCAGACGGCAGCTACCTGCATTTTAAGCAGGGAAAGCAGGTTACGCTAGATCTGAAAGAGCATAGGCTGCTTACTGAAGCCTATATTGTCATACCACGTCTTATAGATAATGTTAAATTGTTGGCGGATAAAATCGGCGTATTATCAACTTATGAGAGGTCGAGAATACGGGACGCTGAGGGGTTATTGAGCAGAGCACGTAATCTTCTTTCCAAAGGGGACTACACTAATTCTCAGGCGGACCTCTATGAGGCAGAATTAATTCTGAAGGATGTTGAAAATTCCCTCTTAAGCATTTTTCAAAATTCAGCAGCATCAATTTATCTCCTTACACCATTTATTGGCATATCTTCCTCATCTTTAGGAGCCCTTTTATTTAGGGATAAAAGAAGGATCTTCGTCAGCATAATTATCTACGCCATTCTAGTTCTCACATTGTATTATGCTTATCCAGGATACATGATAGCTCAGGAGCCGACCTATAATCCGCTCACAGGGACACCGCTCGAGCACTTGCTGACTCCTATATTCTTGGCCGCATCATTCCTCCTAGGGTTTATCTTGATCAATGCACCCTATATGCGTGGTGAAAGAAGCGATAGGAGAACATTATCTCTGAGAAGCGCCATAGTTTCATCCTTCTCTTTGGCCGCTGAGAATCTGAAGAGAAGGAAGTTTAGAACCTTCCTGGTGATGAGCACAATAGCGATATCTGTTTTAGCCTTCATAAATTTGACATCATTCATCTTTGAGGAAGGATTTGTTGTCGAGAAAGTGAGGGGTATAACGCCTTCAGAGGGCATATTTATCTGCCAGCAGCCGGTCAGCAATATCTATCCCTATGGCCCCCTCGATTCGGAGATTATAACGTGGCTTAATAGGCATGAAGATGTATGTTTGTCGGCGCCTCTGCTAAAAAGTCTCCCGCAGGTCGCCTTCTCACCTATGCCGATAGGCGAGCTATCAGCCTTGAAGAAGGAGATAAAGGAGGAGGTGATGAAACGCTATAATGTCTTCGGGGTTCTAGGTGTGAAGCCAAGCCTGGAGATTAATATCACCAGATTAGACCAGATCATCGATGCTGGTAATTTTATAAGCGACCTCGACCTTGATGGAATACTGATAAGCGATGAGGCAAGCGGAGAATTAGGCGTCGGTATTAAGGATAAGGTGATGTTTTGTGGAAGAAATTTTACTGTCGTCGGCATATTCAACAGCGTGAGGCTTAAAGAGATGAAGGATTTAAATGGCAGATCGATTCTGCCTCAGAATGTTAGGGTTCTAATAACTGAAGGAGGGCCATCCTACATATCCGAGTATGTTCCTCCGGAAAATGTGGTGATAGTGCTGGATGAGACGGCTTCTAAGCTCCCATTAAACATTGCTGTGGTGAGAACAGTTTCTCGGACGCTGAATAGTGAGCAGATGCTTCCCCTCGCAAGGGTGTTGACGCTTACTTTTTCAAGGGTTGAAGCCTTCGTTTCGCTTGAAGGAGAGATCACACATCTATATGTTGGCCATAGATTGGCAGCTTATGGGTTCACTGAGATCTCAATATTGCTCGTTTTAACCTCTCTGAATGTTGGGGTTACGCTGTTAAATTCAGTTTATGAGAGGAGGCGTGAGATAATGATCCTTTCAACTGTAGGCTTGAACCCAACGCAGATAGCAGCCATATTTTTGTGCGAGGCTTTAATAATGGCTTTTATAGCCGGAAGCCTAGGCTACCTATTTGGACTAGTAAATTACCACATTCTCTTCTCATCTAACATCGCGCCGGTAGTTAAATATAAGGCTGAAGCCTCATGGTGCATGCTGGCGCTCCTCCTATCGACAGCATCCTCAATGATAGGTTCGCTAATACCATCGCTGAAGGCATCTCTTAAAATGACCCCCTCCCTCCTAAGGAGATTTGCGCTGCCCAGCGGTGGGATCGTTGGAAGCGACACATGGGTTATTGAGGTGCCACTAAAGATCGTCAACTACTGGGATTTAGGAGAGTTCTTCCTCTTCATTGAGAGGAAGATGAGAGATTACAGTGGGCCCTCCCACTTCGAAGAGAAGGTTGAAAAGGTAAGGCTTGAGGGCGATGTAAGACAGCCGGAGAGTTTACGCTTGAAATTCTCTTACAAGTATGGGTTTGACTACGTGAATACTGAGAACGCACTCTTCGCCACTGGAGACCCACGCTCAGGCTACACGATTAGGCTATCCTCAAGAACCCCGCTGTCCATATATTGGGGGAAAGAGAACGTGTGGCAAACAGCCTCCTTTATCAGGCGCCTAGCCCTAGAATACACGGAGAAGGAGAAGATAGAATCCGGCTCCTCCACATAACCTGCTCTAAACTAGGGGGAGGAGGTTGAAAAGCGGGCCCTTTTATCCTTGAATTCTCACTCTTAATATTTCTAGGCGTCTAATTTTATAATGATGAGAGAGCATGATGGATGTATATTGCTGAGAAGAGCATTATTGACACGAGCGCTATTGCACCGCTTGTGGGAATATTAAGGAATAAGGAGAGGATTATCCCTGCAAGCCCGGATAAAACCGCTATTATGAAGGATGCTGCGAGCATTCTGCCTATGTTTTGCGTTAGAAGCCTCGAGGCTGCTGCTGGAATAATGAGGAGCGTGACTGATAGTAATACCCCTAGCGCTCTGGTAACCACCGCGACTGTTACGGCTGAGATTGAGAAGATCAGAAGATCATAGAATCTAGCCTTTAATCCAAGGGCTTCAGCCGTCTCCATGTCGAAGCATATGTAAATAAACTCTCTGTAGAACATTATTGTGGCAACGGCTGCGGCCGCTGATGCCGCTGCCAAACTTAGAAGGCTGGCCTCGGATAGCAGCAGCGGGTCGCTTATCAGGTATCCGTCGACGAGCACCCTTTTATCCGCTGGAAGATAGCTCCTTGCGACGGCGTAGACTGTTACGCTTATGGCGAGCGATACGCTTAGCATCATTCCTAGGGATTGCTGCCCGCCCTTCCCCATGTACGAAACTAGGATTGATGTTGCCACGCAGAAAGCTAAGACTAGAAGGAACGGGTCGAATTCGCTTGAAATAAATGTTTGTATTAGGACGCCTATGGCTGCGCCTCCCAGGGCGGCATGCGATATTTCAGGGGTTATGTATAGGGATCCTCTTAAGAGCATTATTACTGATATTGGCACTGAAAGTGAAGCGAACAATAAGCCCAAAATAGCTTTTAAAACGAATGGATCAAGCATGTTTATCACCTAAAATAATAAGTTGCCTCCCCTCTTTCTCAATTGTTTTCAGGCATGGATAGATGGGTTTAAGCTTGTCTTCGCTTAGAACTTCATGGGGTTCCCCATAAACGCATATGCTTCTGTTTAAGACAAGTATTTTATCAGCTAAATCAATTACTGGGTCAAGCTCATGCTCAACAATTATTATTGTCCGCCCGTTCTCTTTAAGCATTCTAAGGACTTCGAGCAGTTTTTCCTGGCTTTCAAGATCTAATCCGGCGAAAACCTCATCTAAAAGCAGCAGGCTTGGATCAGATGAGAGCGCTCTGGCTATTAGAACCCTCCTCTGCTGCCCGCCGCTTAGCTCGCTGAATAGTGATTTCCACTTATCCTCCATCCCCATGTATGCCAACGATTTCCGGGCTTTTTCAACATCGCTTCTTGAGATCGATCTTGGGAATCTTTTTCTGAGCAGCGTCCCCATTAAGACAACTTCACCCACTGTCAGCGGGGTTTCGTATGTAATCTTATCTTTTTGGGGAACATACCCAATTAGTCTTCTAACCTTCTCCCCCTCTCTAAATGGATTCAATCCGAAGACCTCAGCTTCACCTTTTAACGGTTTGATTAATCCAAGCATAACCTTTAGTAAAGTTGTTTTCCCGGCGCCGTTTGGTCCAACAACCAATATTAAGGACGGTTCTTCAACGCTGAAGCTAACGTTCTTAAGCACCACTTGTTCGCCCAGCTTAACTGAAATATTTCTTACAGAGACTATGTGTCCGCTCATAGATTGCTCCGCTCCTTAACCAACAATATAGTTTCGAAAACAACTATGAATAGAAAGATTAGCGCGGCGAGAAGGTAAATGTTGAATCCGCTTGTGGAAGATCCTTTTCTCGAGAGGAGGGCATTACAAACTTGCCCGGCATTATAGTACATTACTGCATCATATTTTTCCAGTCTACCTGATGAAACGGTGATAACGTAAGCTATGGGGCAGCCTGTTTCCCCAGAGATCTCCATAATGGCGCTTTGAACGTTTTCCATCAACATGGCGTTTTCAGAAACAATTATGCAGGAAAATCTTTCAGATTTGAATCCCTCATAAATGCTCCTTAGGGATTCTGGGCGTACATATTCCCCTTCACCTATAAGCGCGGCTTCCACTTTTAAAC
Organism: Candidatus Bathyarchaeota archaeon; assembly: GCA_018396555.1. Classification (GTDB taxonomy): domain Archaea; phylum Thermoproteota; class Bathyarchaeia; order Bathyarchaeales; family DTEX01; genus DTEX01. The sequence continues at coordinate 10,306 of JAGTQL010000016.1, forward strand.
CAATTGCTACGGCAACGTAATGCTCAGCGTAGAAGCCTACCACAACACTTTTATTAATCAAATCGTGCCTCTCAGAAAGTCCGCTGAGGAAGCTCTTAAGGGCATGAATGTCTTTCTCGAATAGAAGATAGTTCTCTAGAATTTTCTGGGAGAACTCGGGTTTAATCTCTGAAATCCTGTCTTTTACGGCTTCGGCTATTGTAAGCGCGTTGTCTGGGAGAAGCCAGAAGCCGTGAATGTTTCTCTCCCCGTTGAGATCAAGTATTTTGATGCTGTTTAAATCCAGAAGATTTAGGGAGACGGCTTCTTCCGGAAGCTTTCTTTCTTCAGCAACCTTTTTAACCAGATCTATCTCCCACATCATATGTCCAGTTATAACTATGAGGTCGGCCTTCTGAGCCTCTTTAATAATGCTTGGGGTAAGCATAAAATTATGCGGTTCAACTTCCCCGGAAACAATTGAGTGAACTTCTCCTACGCCGCTAACTATTGGAGATACGATCGACTTGAGAATTTCAACCGTGACAATCACCCTAACCCCCTCCTCATCTTGTCCGGCAGCAATATTGGTGAACGGGCTAAAAATCAATGAGGAAGCGATGAGCATTACGATGTAGATTATTTTTCCAGGCAGCATGAACTTCCCTCCGGGATAGAGTTTTTATGCGGGCACCTCTTAGGATGCCCAAGAAGCCTACACATGGAGTCAACAATCTTCTCCGGAAGATAAAGTTCAACCCTGTTTGCGCATTCACATGCATCCTCAAGGCTGATCGATAGAACCTCATAGGCGTATGTTTCAAAAACCCTGTGGTTTCTTAATATTCTATTCACCTCCATGATTCCCCGCTCCGATAGGCTTACCCCCCTCCAGGGCTCTCTCCTAAGCATGCCCTTCTCATAGAGTTTCTTAAGCGTCTCACTCGCTGTGGCGCATGAAACGCCCATGGCACTCGCTACTTCAAGGCTTCCAACAGCATCCTTTTTGGAGAGCAAGTTGAAGATGACCTTTAGATACTCCGCCTCCCTATCAGTTAACCTGCTAGGCATATGCTGAGCCCCCTGAAATTAGGTTCAACCTAATTTAGGTTGTGCCTAAATTTATATGTTTCGCATGCCTAAAAGTTTCTGCTGTGACCAGCACTATAGCGTCAAATAGGCTTGAAGCCTTAAAATTTATCACTCCACAAGTTCCAGAAAGCACTTAGCATTTTGCAAGTTCAAGAGCACGATATTTTTGCCGATGAAAATTATCTTTAAGTTCTCTTCCATATCTATTAAGCCGTAAAGCGATAACTACTGGCTCACTTTGCAGCGAAGATGTGAGTTGCGTATATCAGCGCCGTCATCCCGATAAGGTTAATAAATATGTCCAGCGACGGCCCCGCTGCGTCCTTCAATGGATCCCCAATCGTATCGCCTATGACTGTGGCAGCGTGAACAATATGCTTACGTATCTCCTTAATCATTGTGTAAGCGGCTCTGCTTACGGCTCTTATAATTAGTGAGCATAGGAGGAAAGTGAGCATTCCGCCGGTAAGCATGCCGGCAATTGTTAATGGGTTGGATATGTCGAGCGTTTTAAGATTTGTGGCGTTTAAGTATGCTGAGAATAGGGCTACCTGGGCTAGAACCGATGTTCCAACAGCATAAACCTTGCATATGGCCTTCGTTACGTTGCCAACAGCATCAAGACTATCCATTGTTCTGCGGGATTCCGGATCGGCTCCTGACATTGTTATTAACCCGTTAGCGTTATCAACTATCGGTCCGTATGAGGCCATTGAGATTAAAGTTGCGTTTATGGAGAGGAAACCTACGGCTGCGAGCGTTATGCCATATAAGCCCTCGAAGTGGTATGCCAGCAGGATCGTTGCTAAAAATATTATTGTCGGTATAGCCGTGCTCTCTAAGCCCACTGTAAGTCCAGACAATATGTTGATAGCCGTGCCTGTTTCGGACGCCTTCACAATGCTCTTAACAGGTTTTTTCTCCGGCGAAGTGTAATATTCAGTCACGTAAGCTAGCAGCACCACTGCTATTATGCCTGTTAAGATTATGTAGAAGGCGTTTAAGCTATTGAAGATTATCCATGAGATCATGGCTGAAGCTAACGCTGTAAGGGCGGCTGAAACGTACATTCCCACATTTATTAATCGCCTAATATTTTTGCTTTTAACCCTTGTAAAGAATGAACCTACCATTGAAGATATTAAGCCTGAGCCCAAGACCAGCAGGGGATACGCTATGCCGCTGCTTCCATATATTGAAGCACCTAGGATTATTGCTGCAACCAGCGTGCAGACGTAAGACTGGAAGACATCTGAACCTGTACCCGCAATATCGCCGACGTTATCCCCAACCTGATCGGCTATCGCCGCGGGGTTGCGGGGGTCATCCTCAGCCAGCCCGGCCTCAACTTTTCCAACCAGATCGGCACTTATGTCGGCGGCTTTAGTATATATTCCTCCACCTACACGCGCAAATAAGCCTACTAGGCTAGCGCCGAAGCCTAAGCCTACGAGCATTGAGGGATCGTTATAGCGCATGCTGGAGAACAATATGTATAATCCGCTGACAACAAGGATTCCGAAACCAGTTAATATGAGCCCTATCGCTGTTCCTCCTTGAAAGGCTGTCTGAAAGGCTTTATTGATCCCCCGCCTAGCGTTTCTGGCGGTTCTAAAATTAGTATTAACCGCGATTATTGTGCCTATGTATGCTGAAAAAGCTGAGAAAATAGATCCTACGGAGAATGTTAGAGCGGTGAAAAATCCGAAGGCTAGGTCTATGATTACAGCTAGGATTACGCTGAAAACTGAGACCGTGAAGAACTGCCTGTTTAGATATGTTACTGTGCACTCTTTAATCAAATTTGAGAATTCAAGCATTTTTCCAGAGTCTCCTCGCCCATGGAAGATGCGGTAAGCTACGATGGCGGAAAAGATTTGGATGAGGATGCTTAATGTTGGCGCAACAAGCACTATCATATTTAGGTCCATTTACATCAGTCCGTGGCTGAACCAATTGTATTGTTCCTTTACATGCATTAGCGAAAACATAGTATTTAATGGTCTCAGATAAAAACGTTTTGAGCAGGAGCCATCATATTGCCTCTACAGGCATGAAAAACCTTTTAAGGGCATGCATATTTTTAATGCAATATATGTCTGAGGATGAGGAACCGCCGGATAATCGCTCATTAGGCAAATATAGAGATAGGATTGTTAATGGACCGATTATCCGCACGCTTATATGGTTGGGTGTTCCTCCGCTTATAAATCAGCTTACGGTTGTAGCCTACAATGTGGCGGATGCATATTGGCTAAGCCTTTATGGTGAGACGACCGTGGCTGTTCCGAGGCAGACATGGCCTGTCATAATGCTTTTTCAAGCGCTTGTAATGGCCTTAACTGCCGCAAGCCTCAGCATCGTCTCTCAGTATATTGGGGGTAAAGCCTATAGGGAGGCCAGCCTTTCGGCTTCAAGATTTTTCACATTGTCCTTCTCCTGCGGGGCCATTTTATGCGTCACGCTTCTGACGCTTAGGGGGTTAATATTCGCCGTAGTTATATCCACTCCCCCGGAGATCTTCGAGGACGTCATGAAATATTCGAGTGTAATATCTTTTGATATATTTTTGAATTACATATCCCTCATATTCACAACGCTTCTTCAGAGCATAGGGGATACGAGAAGGCCGGCTATAGTTAACACGGTAGCAGTCGGTCTAAACATATTGTTGGATCCATTCCTGGTTCTTGGTTTAGGTCCCCTCCCAAGGCTTGGGGTAGTTGGCGCAGCTATCACTGACGTTATGGGTAAAATGATATCGGTAAGCGCATTATTTTACGTGCTTAGGAAATATTATCCCGAGCTTAGGATATTCTTCACTAAAGATATAGATTTCAGTTGGATTGCCTTAGTTATGCGTATAGGTTTACCCGTGCTGGCGCTTGGTGTAACGAACGGCTTTGCATTTCTATTCCAGCTATGGATCATTAATCAATTCGGCGTGATTGTAGCCACAGCTTACGCCATAGGTTTTCTCATAATGGATATTGTGGATGCAGTGCTTTGGGGTTTAAGCGGCGCTACAGCAATAATGGTTGGGCAAAATATAGGTGCGGAAAACTATGGAAGGGCTAAGAAGGTCGCTTACAAGTCTGCCCTTTTACTCTTTACCCTAGTGGCCCTTGGCGCATGTTTCGTGTACCCTATCAGGTCCAGCCTGGCCGACGTCTTCGCTGACGATCCGAGCGTAGTGGCTGAAACAGATCGTTTCCTCCAGATTCTGGTGCCTACCCTTCCATTTTTCGGATTATTTATGGTCGGCATGTCAACCGGCAGGGGATCGGGCCACACCCTTTTTCCAACATCAATTGGGGTGTTTAGGCTTTGGGGAATTAGGGTTGCGTTAGGCTATGTGCTTGCTTTCAACCTCATGATGGGCTCCCTTGGAGCATGGCTGGCGATCTCATTAAGCAACATTATAGGCGGTGTAATATCCCTTCTCTGGATAAAATATGGAAACTGGACGAAGAAGGTTGTTGAAAGAAGACAAGCGTAGAAAGTAGAAGGGGGTTCCTGAAAACAGGCTTTTTCATTACGCTATATTATGCTATTATTGTGGACCTTGTGGAGACAAATTTGGAAAAGCCTTTTCACAAAAACTAATATGGTTAAAGCGTAAAGTTAATGTGAGGTGTGAAATTGAGATGATGTCTCAAATACCGATAAAAATTGAAAATGTTGAAAAGAAGCTTTTAGATAGAGAAATATTAAGGGTGGCAATGATAGCCGAGTTGGACGCCACAAACCTATATGAGCAGCTGGCAGCTGCAACGGACAACGAAAACCTCAGAAAGGTTCTGCTGGAAGTAGCTAGGGAAGAGAAAACACATGTTGGAGAGTTCCAAGCATTATTGCTGGAGGAGGATGAGGAGCAAACCGAAGAGCTGGAAAAGGGCAAAAAAGAAGTTAAGGAAATAACAAAACAATAGAAACAAGCGTATTGAAAGTATTGAAGTAGAAGCGGCATATGCTGAAAATATTATGTCCATTAAACTTTGAGTAGCTCGTAGCCTAGGCTTCATTGGCAAGGGTGTTTACATCGCAGTCCTAGATGCAGCTTTGGTTCCAAACTGGCGCGACTCTTCCCAGCCAATAGGATTACAACAAAACTCGGCAAGGGCTTTTACGAACCCATACATATTAATCCGAAAACAGGCGAGCTTGTATATGACAATAAAAAAGGCCTTAACTCCACTTTTTTCTGAGATGCATTATTGAGAGAAAACAAGCGCAATAGCCAGGCTGGCAAAGAACACAGATTGAGTGTGCGTCAGCAGGTCTAAGGTAGTCTCTCAACGATGGCTGCGATCTGCTCCATTGTGAGGGCCTTTAATGTTGTTGTCCTAACATGTCCGCTGGAGCCTAATCCGAGTAAGAAGGTTGCAGCAACCTCGTCGCTTGGGGCTTCCGCAATGCCAACATAATCGTACTCGCCCATAACCATGTAAAAGGCTATCAGTTTTCCTCCCATCGCCTCAAGGGTTTTGATGGCTTCCTGAATACGCTTAGGGGCATTTTTAATCTCTCTTATGCCCTGGTCTGTCAACTTCATCAAACAAACATAGATTGGGATAAATCTCACCTCCAAATAACTATTACTCAGTCAGCCTATTATGCCTTTCCCTAATTTAGCAAGTTCCCGCAACTTGTAGCTAGGTATAAATATTCTTTAGTTTAATTATATTTAAGGGGTGATGGGTTAACTTGAGCATTAAGGTTGACTTTGTGTCAGAGATAAGCTTTGATGATCTTTACGATAAGCTTGCCAAGCATGGTGCTGCTAACAACTGACTCTCTTTGAGAAGGGAGGCAAATTCTCTTCTAATAGAGGATGGAAAGAACGTGAGTTATGTAATCATAGTTATATTATTCTTTTTGGGCCTGTTAACCCTTTGGGTCTTCTTATTCGGCATCCTCTTATGGATATTGGCCGTAGTTTACGCAATTAAATCCGATCCTCACAGGATCTTCATAGTGGCGGAGGATGGTAAATATGCGGTTTACGCTAACAGCGATAAGGGGTTAAATATGGCCGCAGGTTTCTTCACAAGTTTAGGGGCTAAGAGAGTAACCCCGGTAGGAAAAGAACCGGATGTTGAGGAATTATACGATGAACTAGTTGGGAGGTATGTCAGCACCTGGGGCTCAAAATGGAAACTTAAGAAGGAAATAAAGAGTCTCATGGATAAAGGTATTAGCCGAGAAGAAGCCATAAGAAAAATCTACAGCGAAGGAAAGGGCGAGGTGGCGACTGCTTAAATTTCCAGGAATATGGACAGATCTCATCCTTCTCTGTTTTCAATATTTTAAGTTTAACTTTGCCATTTCTGTTAACAGCGACTAAAAGAGCGTTTGAGTTATACATTAAATGAGTTTGGTTAGTGTAGGAAGAGGATTGGATCTTCAATTCATTTGAAATGGAAGAGTTTAAACATGCCTAAATTGCCCAGTGTAACAGCTATCTTGAAATAGGGTATTCAACAAACATAATAAATAACGGCGCTCCTATTATATTATGAAAGAGGGCTTGACGCATGATCAACAGAATTCTTGTCCCAACCGATGGTTCCGAATGCTCATATAAGGCTCTGGATTGGGCGCTTGATCTGGCGGAAAAATATGGTGCAGAGGTTGAGTTGTTATGCGTCATACCCACGACTGCCTTCGCTGTAATTGGTCCATGTGAAAGAGAACTGCAGGATCACGCGGAAAAAATCCTTGGGGAAGCCCTCGATAAGTCGAAGTCTAAACCTGGATTGAGGATATCATCAAAGATTCTTGTTGGAAGTCCCGCCGATAAAATAGTTGAAGAGAGTAAAGAAGGAAACTTTGACCTTATAGTTATGGGAAGCCGAGGGCTTGGCGGGATTAAAGGGTTCTTATTAGGAAGCGTGGCTGACAGGGTTGCTGACTTAGCTCAATGCCCAGTAATTGTAGTAAAATAAAGACTACATGACTGCTGAGGGAAGTTTCAACTAAAGGGGTCTTATAACCAAGATTCCTAAGAGGCTTAGCAAGTTGATTATGTAGATCATAAGGAGGATTAAGCCCCCTCTTCTTCCCATATTCCCCGTCTCCATTAAATACCATAAAACGATATTCGATGTTACGCTGAACAGTATAAGGTCGGAGAGGACAACGAAATTCGCTCTTGAAGGAGTGAAAAGAAGAAGAATCCCCAAAATAAGTGTTGAGTTCAGGAAGCAACTTCCAACAATATCCCCCATAACTATTTCCATAAAACCAGCGTAGGCTGCCCGGATATCAACCGTAAACTCTGGCAAGCTTGTTCCAAATGCAATTAAAGATGCTCCTATAATCGAAGCTGGAACCCTGAAAAAGGTGGCGATCTCTACGGCGGATTCTACGGCTAACCTTGCACCCGCAATAACACCAAGAATTCCAGCAAGGGTTAAGGTAAACTCCTTTACAATTCTTCTATCTTTTGGCTCTTCAAAATTGCTTTCTTCATCTTCTTTTCTCCCCCGAAATAGGTTGAAGCTATGGATAAAAAACAAGACAAGCAGCAATAAACCAATAATGTTACCTGCGGTTTGAAGATATAGGAGCAGGAGAAGAGTTATTGAAACCCACATCAGTCCAGTTCTAAATTCGTTCTTATCCTCTTCTGTGAGAGCTGCCTTCGTAGTTTTTGATTTGTCAATACTTGCCACAATGAGGCTCACACCTATTATAAAGGCTACATTCGCTATATTAGAGCCTAAAATATCGCCAAGCGAAACATCCATATTACCAAGCGCGATAGCGTTTACGGCGACAGCGAGTTCCGGGAGAGATGTGGACGAGGCTACTAATAGAAGACTTAAAATGGATTTTCTCAGCCTCCGTTTCTCCGATATTGCAACCAAGTTCGATATGGCTACCTTGCTAGCGCCTACAAGCAAAGCTATGCCTGTTGCCAGAAGCAGAAAGGATAGCCATATCATTAGATTTCACCCTCAGCAAGTATAATCTCATCTCCCATATATTAATAGTTTACAGAGCAAAAGACTAATCGCCATTTCAGATGGCTTTTTGAATCTCCTTAAGTTTAACCCGGGTGATTTTGCCCGCTGCTTTTTGCGCTCCTTAGTTTTGCTGTTCACCCTGCTCAATAGGTTAAATTGTTAGGTCCTGCTATCCTATGATCTATTATAGTTTAGTTTGAAAAAATGGGTTACTCATGCCACTATCTTCAAATAGGCAGTGGCATCTAAATTGAGACGAGAATAAAAAGGGGAAATAGGCTTTATGGTATGCTGAATTCCGCCGACGCTGTAACTGGCTTTAATGTGATTTTCGACCATCCGTTTACTGTCGCCCTGTAATCACCCTCGTCAGGCTTTACAATTCTAATGGTGATTTCTTTTGATTCGCCAGGCTCTAAATTGACGAGCACTTGAACTGAGACCGGTTTGTAGTATGGGATCCATTCTCCGGTAACGTTTTTCTCTATCACTAAGCCTAGTGCCGCGTTTGGGAATTCTATATCGCAGTTGCCTGTGTTTTTCACGGTAATGCTGAGCACCACTTGATTCTTAAGTGCTCGTTTTTCAACCCATACTTCTAAGGCTGGGTTCTCCTCCTGCGCTTCAGGCGGAACTGTTCTAGCCACGAATCTTCTGGCGAATCCCTTAAATTTCTCGCCTAGGTTCTTTAGTTTTCCTAGGGCATAGCCCATTTCCCCAGCTTCCGCGTGCTCCCTCGCTTCTTTTATCAGGTTGTTGAGCGCCTGTCTGAATTCGCCCATGTTCCTGAAGCCCATCTCACCGATTATCTCATCTAAATCTGCTTCGTTAAGTTTTCCAACCATTGCCTCTAAGCGCTCCATTATTCTTATCCTGAACCTCTCCATCCTTTCAGCCATCTTAGCTTCAGCGTTCGCCTTCAACGCTTTGTGGGCCTCAGCTATAAGCTTGTTTGCCTCAGCAAGCATATGGGCGACATCCGAGACGTTTCCCTGCTCCAGAAGAGACTTAACCTCAGTTAGGTTCAATAGGGCTTTCGCATCTAGAAGGGCTTTAATCTCCAAACCTTCAGCGAGGCCCTCTATTCTTTTAATCCTTTCAAGCGACCTATTTATTGCCACCAGTAATCCCTGAGCCTGAACCTCGGGTTTACCCTCAGCCTCAGCTTCTGTTATGCCTAAAGCGCATAATATTCCGTGGATGTTTACCCAGACATTTTTGAAGATCCCCATCGCCTCCATAGCTTCGCTTATTGCGTCAGTGTAGTTGCCATCCTTCAAATCCGCTTCAGCCTCATCCAATAGGTCTGATCCGTTTTTTATTAGCGAAACGTTTCCCCAAAAAGCATCCTTAAATTCTGAATCATTGATTAAATTGATGAGCGTTTCATTCGCTTTTATCCTATCCACTAGGGCGATAACGCGCTCTTCAGCCTTAGATGCGTTGTTAACTATGATTTCAGCCTTCCTCTCTTCGTCCCCAAAAGACGCTGGCACCGTGGGGAAAGCCTGAGCGACTGTTGAAACTAGCAGAACCGCCAGCAGAGCCGCTGCCGCATACCTTAAGTTCTTAATGCTCATGCATGCATCACCATGCTGGAAAATATGCAGAAGCCAGAGATAAGGGACACCGTGAAACGCTGCGTTTCAAACCATTTCAAATCACACAAATCTCATAAAAGGGAATTAATCACGCTCAATTTCTTGAAATAGTCTTTTATTCTGTTTGATTAGACATAAATTAGGCTTTTTAAGGCTTTATTCTTTAGGCTAATTTCCAGTTTGGGCGGCTGCCCCCTCCTTTTTAGTGTGAGCATGCGGCGGGTCAATTACCGGAGATAAAGGGCGAATTACTATTGTTGCCCAGCGTTTTGTTTTTTCCTCTTTGGTTTTTGCGGCTTTGAATGTTTTGTAGCCAAGTAGGATTATGATTATCCCTATTGCTAGGACAGCTACACTTGCCGGGAGAAGTCTCGCCATAATCGCGATATGGGCCTCTTCAGTCGGCCTCATGGACATTATCGATATCGCTGTGAAAGCTAAGCCCGCTAAGGTCGCTAAAACCCCGTAAACAATGGCTACTGCTCCTACAGATCTAGAGCCTTTCCTCAGGGAAACCAAGCATGCCAATATCATGAAAGCAGCGCTCAATACGCCGGGAGGCAGATGCCTCAGGAAAGCGGGACCAGGCCATATGGGCAGAGGGCTGGTAAAAGCCAACGGAGGGGATCTATCCGATGATGGTAGTGGACTCAGAGGATTTCAGGTGAAATAACAACCCAACTTATGATCTTCCCCCACTTTTTTAAACGCATAGGAATACGATTTTCCCCGCATTAACGAGAGAGAAGATCCTATTCAGCTTGCTTTTATTTCATAAATAGAATCGCTCATATTAAGCTGATGATACATGGTCTTTTCCATTCCACAATTTCTCTAAAATAAGACCAAAACGTGCTCTGCCGGAACATAAATCATGAAGAAGAATGTGATTTAGAAGCTATGTACCGTCTCCTTTATATGAGCGAATAGAATTATGAAGAAGTTTAGTCATTACTAGCGTGATACTTTAAGCTTTTCTTTTATTGATTCTTTTGATATTAACCATTTCAGTTCTCCCGTCTCCTCATATATGTATATTAGCGGTATAAGGTATGTTTGGGCAAGCTCGTAATATGCTATTGTTGCCGGTTTTGTTGCTGAGGTGCAGTCCATAATTACTATGTGGTTTCTGAGTAAGCTCTCGAGTTGAGGCAGAACTTTTCTCTTTACAGCGTCCACATTTGCTATTTCATCCTCATAGCATAGTATCCACTGGTATGGTAGCTTCAGACCCTTCCAATCGTTTAGGGCTTCCGGCGACGTTGTAACATATGTTAGATCCGGCTTTAATCCTTCGCTTTCAAGAATTTTCACAGCGAACTGCGGCTCAGGCTCGCTTCGAGAGTCCTTTTTCCCAAGAAGTCCGAAATATGCTATCGACACCTTTGTCTTAGGTGGATATATGAAGCATAGGGGTGTCTTATACGTGAGCCTATATGTTCCCTTAACCTCCCTCTCTATTACGTGAAAGCGTTGAAGCCTATTTAGGTGGTGTGTTAGAACGGAACCCTTAACTTTTGAGATGGACTGTATCTCAGAAAATGATGTTACTCCGCCAGCCTTGGCTAGGGCCTCAATGATTCTGCGGCTATTTATGGTTGATAGCGCTAACCTGTAATCGGGCATAGTTATGTCTTCTACTACCAATTAACATACGCACCTTATACATTATAGTAGCGTAATGCTCTATTCTATTGGAGCCCCGCTCGAACAATATTAGTATAGTTCTTAATAAACTAATATTTTTGTCGGCGTCCGCTCCGAGGTGGATTCAATGGTTTCATACGTTGGAACGCCTCCTCATAGGCTTTCCAGTTTAGCGGATGGTATTAAAAGAGATGCTCTAAGCGGGGTTGTAGCGTTTGATATAGAGACCTTTAGCCCCAATGGTTTTCCTTACGACTTCAGGGATCCTGTGGTTAATTTCTCACTCGTGGCCCCGCTCAATGGTTTAGGTCTTCTTTCTTTATCTGTTATAGGCGATGTGGATCTTGAGGGCGATATGCTTAGATTGCTTTACGGGATCATTCATGGTTTCCACGGCTTTTACCTTTTAACCTACAATGGCGCAAGGTTTGACCTCGAGTATGTGGCTAGAAGGGGCTGCCTATACGGCCTAAATTTCAGCAGCGTCCTCTCAAGCATGCGCCATATTGACGTCTATAGGATTGCTAGGCGGGTCATAACGGACATGCCTAGATGCGATCAGAAGACCGTTGAAAGATATTTAGGCTTTACAAGAGCGATGGGGCATATTTCAGGGGACCTATATCACTTTTCCTATAGGAGATTTCTTCAGGATGGCTCTCTCGAACCAGCATTCTACAATATTGAGGATAGCTATGGATGCTTGAGAATATCTGATGCCATCTTAAGTTTTCTCGCTGGAAAGAGGAGGGAATGATTAATTTTTTATTTCATATGGTAGTATTTTATTTTTGAGGAGGATGCTTATATTTTGAGTGATCTTGATGTTCTACGCACCTCTGCACTGTTTCATGACATCGGTAATTGGAGTGCTGGGCTGAGAGGAAGCCTTGGAGTGAACATGTTCGCTATACGTATAAGTTTGTCAAGGAGTGTTTAGGCGAGGATGTTGCTGTTCATGCTATGCGTCACCACTCCAGCCAATACTATCCGAGCGAATGGCATCCTAAAGATTTAATCGAGAAGATCATATGCCTGGCGGACAATTTCGCTTCTGGCGCTGATAGGCGTGAGGAGCCGGAGCGTGGGGCGCCGCTGCCATCGCCGCCAATAGATCTAACCCATGTCCTCTCGATAGATCATGTTAGGAATAGGCTTGAGGCTCCGGACTTAGCTTATACTTATCAGGAAGTTCTCAGAGGCTTAAAGCCTATTGCAGGTGGTTTCGAAGAGAAACATAGAAAAACCTATTTTGAAATCTTTGATTTTCTTGATCAGAATTCTAGGCTGCGCCTTGTTCCAGCGGACACTAGAAGCCCCATAAATGACGTTTCTCTATGGGATCACATGAAGCTAACAGCTGCCTTCGCAACATGCATTTATTTAAGCGGCTGGATGGGGGATGATCCGGAGAACTATAGATTTGCCCTTTTAAGCGGCGACGCGGATAGAATATCTAGGTTTATAAATGAGGCGCTGCGTCTCCCAGATTTGAGGGCTAGAAGCAACCTAATTAAGAGGGCTACGGATGCTGCAAGAGATTTCCTGAGGGATCTTATTGGGCCTGAGTGCGTCTTGTTTGCTGCCGGCGGGAGCATTCTGGCTTTATGCCCATTAAACATGCTTCAGAAAGCTTTAGAAGGTGTTAAGAAGAGTTTTGAGGGGGAGAGCGGCGGCAGGGTTACAATCACAGTTAGCCATATTGAGGTTGGAGGCGATGAGGTTCGCGGGGATTTTGGCTCTCTTTGGGAGAAGGCTCAGCGAAATCTGCGGGTTGAGAAGAGCAAGCGCATCCTAGTCCGGCAGATATCTCTGCCTGAAGGCTCTGAAACATGCGATGTATGCAAGGCTAAGGTTTGGAGCTATGAAGATAAAGAGAGGATTCTACCCTTTGACGCCTCGCCTAGACCTGAAAGGTTATGCGACGAATGCTGGACGCTTAGGGAGAAAGAGAAAGGCGTATGGTTGGATGACATTAAGGGCGAATCTGATTTTGTTGCATGCATTAAGGCTGATGGAGACAATATTGGGGCTTTTATGTCGGGGGTAGGTTTCAAACAGAGTGGGAAGGCTGGCACACCATCAAGAATATCGACGTTAAGCGACCTGCTTCATAAGACTTGCGAGGAAGAGTTTGTGAGAATTATAGGCGAGTTTAAGGGTGGGATTATTTATGCTGGCGGAGACGACCTGCTGGCTTTCGTTCCAGGAGAGCATGCTCTGGAGGCAGCTAAAAAAGTTTACCTGAAGTTTAAGGGTGAGATGGCTGGTAAATGCACCATGTCGGCTGGGGTTGCCTTCTTCCACTATGAGCTACCCGTCTATATTGGTATTGAATCCGCAAATAGTTTGCTTTCCAAAGCCAAAAGTGATGGTAAAGATAGGATCGCCCTCGCCATTATCGGGGGAACGGGGATAACCCAAAGCGAGCTTAAAGACATTAATTCTATGGAGTGGCCTGATCTGGATACCCTGCTTGAAATCGTCGATTTTATGAGCAAGGCTAATGTTGCCTCCTCGCAGGTTAGGCGCATAGTAGAGGCAGCCAGCAAAAGCCCTGTTAAGGCTGAAGCCCTAATTCAGTATTCTGTTGGGAGGGAGATTATTGATTGGAGTTATGGTGAAAGATTGCTCTCTTATCTTAATTCCGGACTTCTCGTGAAGGCCTTCACGGTCTACAACCTGTTTAGAAAGAGGGATTAAAATATGTCGGAAGATAGAGAGAAAATTAAAGATAGAAGGGGAAGATCTGGCCAAAGTAGCTGTTGATTCTGGTATGGGCGCTAAGCAGCTTCAGACGATCTATAGGCTTGTTAAAACTAGACCATTACCGTTTGTTGAAGCCTATATTAAGAGACAGATTGGGCGTGAGGTCCGTGGCCTGAACGGGTTCCTGAAGATGCTTGAGTTATGCCAGAAATATGTGTATGACAAGGCTCCGCTTGAAAAGATCCTATTGTACGCAAACATGTTATATGATTTCTTTGAAAAGCAGCCAGCGCTAAAACTGAAGGCTGCTGGCGAACAATCTATTAAAAAAGTTGTTGAGGGCCACGGCCTCACATATGACGGCGTCTCGATGAATCTGCGTGGCAGAGATCTTGAAGTGAGGGTTAAAGTTAAAGGTTTGCATGGCCCTCCAAAACCGTTAGCAATGGAAATTGAGCGTGTTCTAAAGGGTAAAAGCGAGTTCGCAAATTTGAATTTGAGAATCTGGATTGAATAATAAAATGGAAAGGAGGTGAGAAGGTTGGTTTTTGAAAAGCTGGAGAAGCGAATAATAATTTCGGGGATCATAGAGGCCATTACACCGCTGCATATAGGCTCCGGTAAACCTGAGGTTGAGATAGGCGAGGTGGATCTGCCGATTCTTAGGGATCCGAGGGGGCAGCCCTACATTCCCGGCTCATCGCTGAAGGGGCGCGTTAGGACTGAGGCTGAGAGGATTGCGCGGAAGATGGGTATGGATGTTTGTGAGCCGCCGGATGTAAAGAACATGTGCGGTTCAAGGAAAAGCCGTGTGGAGGATTTCTGCATCTGCTGCAGGATTTTTGGAACGGCTGGCAATATATCTTTGGCGAGTAAGGTTAAGTTTAGGGATGCCTATCCGCTTGAGAGGATTGAGAGTCTTCTTGAGAGAGCTGGAATAGCGATTGATCGTGGAACAGGAGCTGTTGCTAGGGGTGCACTGTACACTATTGAGGCTGTTCCAGCTGGGGCGAAATTTAGCTTAGAAATCGTGGCTGACAATCTATCTGATGATGAGCTCAAGCTATTGAAGGCTGCCCTGAAGTCTGTTGAGGATTCTGCTCTCGGCGGCTCTTCAACCCGCGGTTTTGGCAAGGTGAGGATTGCTGTTGATTGTGTTAGGGAGCGTTCTGCTGGTTACTATCTTGGCGTTGAGGGTGAGAAGGCTATCTCCGGTAAGGATGTTGAGCGCTGGCTTACGGCGTAATAGAGGTTTATGCGATGGCTGTCTTTTGCTATAAGATTACGGGCGTTCTGAGAGCTGTGACGCCGCTACATATAGGCTCCGGCGCCAGGACTGGCGTTATTAAGCATTGCCATCCTTACATTCCCGGGGCTGTTATTCGCGGCGCCGTCGGCGTATCACTTATGAGGGCTGCTTGCAGGCTTGACTTGCCTTTAGTTCAGCATGAAAGCTGCGAATACTTTGATGAGTGCCTTTACGTTCAGCTTTTCGGTGAGGAGTTCGGTAAGTCATCGAGGTCTTCTTTAGATATGCCTATCCGCTGCACTTAAAATGCGGCGGAGTGTTTAAGCCAGCGGCTAAGACGCTTTATCGATGCGGTAATCCGCAGTGCGGGAAGACTTACGATGTCTTTATTGCACCTATTAAATGTGAATCTTGCAAGGAGCATGGGACAATAAAACCTCTTCGAGGCTTTAAGTGCGATTCATGCGGCGATTTTGAGCGGATGCCTGTTAGGATATCACGCATAACTTTGACCGCTATCGATAGGACGCTATGTTCAGCCGCGCAAGTTCCGGCTGCTACTGGCGAAAAAGTTGGGATGATTCACGCTTTGGAGGTTATTCAGAGCGGCAGCGTCTTTGGTTTCGAGATTATTGTTCATGGAGGCTTTGCTGATGTTGATGTGCTGAAAAACGTTCTTGAGAAAGCCTTGCCAGACGAGGGGATTGGCGGGTCAAAGTCTAGGGGTTTAGGTAAGGTTGCTGTTGAGAATTTGAGGGTTGAGGAGGTTGACCCATCTGTTTTGGAGAAGCGTGCTAAAGCCATTAACGTCAAGAGGTTTAGGGTTAGGCTTATTTCTCCAATGATTTTAAATGGGAAGCATTTGGATGCATCTAGTTTGCTTGAGGGTGCCAGAAGAGCGTATAGCTGGGCCTTTCATGAGGGAAAGCCGTCGCTGCCAGAGATTAAGCTAGTGAATTACGCCTTAGATGACGAGGTTTACGGCGGCTGGTCTTTGAAGACCGAGAGGAGACGCGAAATTAAAACATCTATCTCATCGGGCTCTATTTTTGAATTCACATGCGAATCTGAGAGTTGGGAGCTGGCGTTAAGTTTAGCAGCCCTAGAGTATTACGCTATCGGATCCTATAAGCCTCATGGATGCGGACAAATAACTATTATATAGCATGGGGGAATGAAAAAAGCCCAATTTTAAGCCACTTAACATATGAGTCGGCTGGGGCGCTATCGTCCAGCGCTCGGCAGCCAACCTCCAGCCGATGATGCAGGAAGCCGAGACTAACGCCATTAGCCACTACCCTCCTAGCTACCGCATGCCATTTCGATTATATTTATAAAGACAGTTACAATTCAGCGGTCATCGAGAAGACCCTCAAAGGGAAACCGGGAAAAAACCTATTTAGCCAAAAAGCCCACAAAAAAGCCACTTAACATATGAGTCGGCTGGGGCGCTATCGTCCAGCGCTCGGCAGCCAACCTCCAGCCGATGATGCAGGAAGCCGAGACTAACGCCATTAGCCACTACCCTCCTAGCTACCGCATGCCATTTCGATTATATTTATAAAGACAGTTACAATTCAGCGGTCATCGAGAAGACCCTCAAAGGGAAACCGGGAAAAAACCTATTTAGCCAAAAAGCCCACAAAAACTATTCGGATTCAATGACTCTGAAAGAGAAGAGAATACGGCAACGTGAACCAACGGTTGCCGAACGGGCGAATAGTACAGCCTCCCCGATTCAATGACTCTGAAAGAGAAGAGAATACGGCAACACATCCTCGGTCCCTCGGGGAGGGCTGAGGGTTACCCGACGGAGATTCAATGACTCTGAAAGAGAAGAGAATACGGCAACGTGAACCAACGGTTGCCG
>JAGTQL010000104.1:0-1243 GCA_018396555.1 Candidatus Bathyarchaeota archaeon
GTTGTTTAGAACTTGACAGCGCTTAAGATAAAGCGTTAATAGCTAATGTTGAGGAACTCTCCCCTCTAGGAATGTTTAATCTCAACCGTAAATTAAATATTAAATACGCTTCGAAATATAGTTATCAGGGAAGGTGTGAACTGAATATGTTGAAAAAAGTGAGGTTTTCAGCAGGCATTTGGGCTTTCACGCCTTGCGCCGATAGGTTTGAGCCTAAGGGATATAAGGAGCCGAGCACCGTTCCAGATCAAATAAGGACGGCTAAGAATGTTAAAGACCTTGAAGGGGTGATCCTGCAATACCCCACGGGGTTGAATGAGAGCAACCTTGATGAGATAAGAAGCGTTTTAAAGGAAAGTAAACTGGTGGCGTCCCAGGTTGACGCAAACCTATTTTCGAGAAGGTTCGCTAATGGCTCTTTTACGTCTCCTGATGAGAAAATTAGGAAGGAGGCCATCGAGATCGCCAAATCCACAGTTAATATGGCGAAGGAGTTGAACTGCAATTACGCCGGTTTATGGTTAGGCCAGGATGGGTACGACTATCCTTTTCAAGTGAACTACAAGGATCTATGGGAGAGAGAGATAAATGGGTTTAGGGAGGTAGCCCTTTACGCCCAAGAAAAAGCCCCAAACGTCAAGATCTGCATTGAGTATAAGCTAAAAGAACCTAGATGTTACATGACGATGGCGGATGCTGGTAAGACCGTTGCGATATGCCAGGAAATAGGGTTACCTAACTTAGGTGCCACAATCGACTTTGGACATTGCTTATTCGGTCAGGAAAACCCGGCTGAATCGGTAGTGTTCCTACATAGATATAACAGGTTGTTCGCTGTTCACATCAACGATAACTATGCTTACTGGGATGATGACCTCTTCTTCGGATCGCTACATATGTTACAGGCCTTAGAATTTGTCTATAGCTTAGCGAAAGTGAAGTATGAGGGATGGATTGGACTTGACATATTTCCATACAGGGAAGATGTGGTGCAAGCATGCAACATGAGTATCCAAAACTTTAAGGCGATGGCTAAATTGCTTGATAAGTTGCCTGAAAGAGACCTTGGAAGGGCTCAGAGCAAGCATGATGCCGTAGAAGCTTTCAAATGCCTGCGAGAAATCATCTTTAAATAGGGTTAAACCCCCATCTTCAAATTTGGCGTCACGGATTGGTGGCAAAACCAAGACTATGTTTTTTAGAACGCTGCCATTTAAAAGGCTGGATGTAGGAAACGTGGATC
>JAGTQL010000104.1:1294-3534 GCA_018396555.1 Candidatus Bathyarchaeota archaeon
TCGGTTATCGAACTAAAATAGTCATGAAATGTATATGTCTGTTTTCTAGAATGATTTATCAAGGATTAAATTTATCTTTGTTAGAGTTGGGATGACTGATGGCGCGGCTAACTATAGAAAACCTCGGTAAGAAATTTGATTCCAAATTGGTTCTAAAAAATATAAATTTAGTAGTGGAGGATGGCGAGTTAGCAGTTTTGCTAGGCCCCTCTGGTTGTGGGAAAAGTACTTTGCTAAGATGTATAGCCGGGTTAGAAAGGCCTGACGAAGGCTCAATCTTCATAGATGGTGAGTTGATTAACGATAAAGAGCCTAGGGACAGAAATGTAGCGATGGTTTTCCAATATTACGCGCTGTATCCTCACATGGCTGTCCGTCAAAATATGTCGTTAGGATTAGAGCACACAACTAAGCTTAGTAAAGCGGAGATTCAAAAAAGAGTTGAAGAAATGGCAAAGCTATTGAGAATCTCAAAATTACTGGATAGGAAGCCAGCGCAACTTTCAGGCGGTGAAGCACAACGCGTTGCGATTGGTAGGGCGCTTGTCAGAAAGCCATTAATATTTCTATTAGATGAACCACTAAGCGCTGTAGATGCGAAACTTAGAAGGGAGTTGAGATTAGAAATTAAGAGGCTTCAGAGAACAATGGGGGTAACCACTATTTATGTAACTCATGACCAGGAGGAAGCGATGGCTATTGGTGACAAATTAATTATTATGGAGGGGGGCGCATCCATCAAGTAGGGTATCCTCAAGAAATATATAGTAATCCGAAGAATAAATTTGTCGCAGGGTTCGTCGGAAAGCCTTCAATGAACTTACTGGATTTAGAGATAAAAATTAAGGATGGGAGATATTGCTTAGAAAATGAAACAATTTCATACGAGATATCAAAGGATTTTTATGACTTATATTTATCTAAATATAATAAAAATAGGTTAATTATAAGTGTAAGACCTTCAGACATCAGAATAATTCCTAAACCAAAGAAAAACTCCATTCAAGCAATGGTTACCTTAGTTGAAAGCAGAGGTAGTGAAAATCATATTCATTTGTCGGTAGGGTCTAGTAAAATGATAGTAAAAACAGGTGTTGACGTTAGACCTAGCATCTACAATGAGATTAATATATTCTTTAAAGAAGAGAATGTATATTTATTTGATATTGAAACTGGGAACAGCTTAAAATACACGAGCTGAAAATTCTGGGCTTCACTTAGCGAATTAACATGATGTTTGAAGTATATTTGGGTATTAACCTTTTAGAAATTAAAAATTGCATCCTTTAGGCGAATGCTTAATTTTATCTGGCAACCTTAAACCATATTTTTATGAAGTCTATGCCTCATCGATTTGTTGGAATAAAAACTCCATGTTAGATAAAATCTTCAGATATTTTTTCGCCAACTTTCGATAATGGTGGTTACTTACAGATTTAGGTTTTATAATCTCTTCATTCCTTGGGATTTTGCTCGCCGTTTTGGCGAGGTCTTTATACATGCCTATGCCGTATCCCGCGATTAGCATTAAGCCTAATACTCCTATCCCTTGCCGTCGGATGCGCACGTATGGGATTCCTAGGACATCGGCCTTTATTTGGTTCCATAGGTTATTGTCGGCTCCATCTCCAATTACTCTGCTTTCCTTAAAAGTTAACTCCGGGTATAGCTTTCTCAGTATCGTCATGTAGTAGAAGTATTCGTAAGCTATTGACTCGAGTATAGATCTATACAGGTGGGCTTTTGTGTGTTTCCAGTCTAGGCCAAACCATACTCCTTTAAGTTTAGGATTGCATGGGTATGCGCGGCCCCTGAAATGGGGTATGAACATTAATCCCTCAGAGCCTATGGGGATTTTGCTGCTTTGCCTTTCCAGTAATTCAGCGCTTATTTTGTTTATATGCTGGGCTTCTCCATCGATATGGGCTAGTTCATTTACGAACCATTTTAAGCATAAGCCTCCTCCGGCGATGTATGAAAGGGCCATCCATAACCCAGGAATAACAGACCTTTCCATAATAAACGTCCTATATCTTCTATCGGGTACATATTCGTTGACACAGCATGAGAAAACCGAGGCTGCCTCCGTTGAATCAAAAATCATACCGTGTTTAACTATTCCAGCACCTAAGGGACGTGTAGCTTGATTACCGGCCCCTGCTATTATTGGGATTCCTTTAACGAGGCCTAGTTTCTTTGCCTCCGTTTGTGATAATTCACCTATGATCTTCCATGGTTCA
>JAGTQL010000104.1:3552-5084 GCA_018396555.1 Candidatus Bathyarchaeota archaeon
TCCATTGGAACCTTGAATAATCGGCATAATTCCTCTGACCACTCTCTTCTTCTTGAATCACAAAATCCTGTAAAATGTAGGAACGTATAATCCATGAAAGCGTCCTCCCCTTTTAAACCAGCTATCTTACCTGCCACGTAGCAATTAGGTGTTATGAACTTTGAGATTTTATCAAATATCTTCTTCCTTTCATTTTTCCACCACAATATTTTAGGGCCATGAGTAACGGAGGGCGGGGCCCCAACCTTGTCTATCAGAAGATCTTGATATTTATTGCTGAGAAAATCTATGTATTGTACGCAACGGGTATCCAGCCATGAATCGTATCTCGTCACCGGTGACCAGTTACTGTCTATTCCCATTATGCCCGCCATTTGGCTGCTAAACGCGATGGCTTTAACATTCCTAGGATCGGCTTTTGTCTTCCTAAGAGAATTTCTGATGGTGTTGACCGCGGAGCGATAGAAGTCCATGGGGTCTTGTTCAACCCAGTCAGATCTTGGATAGATTAGCTTCAACTCTTCGTAATCGCTCGCCAGCATCGTGGCATTTGAGTCGAAGATTGCTGCTTTCGTCCTTTTAGTACTGAACTCAACACTGATAAAGTATGAATCATCCATTCAAAATCCTACCTATTGCTAATTTAATGAGCGTTTTTTAGTTATTTAAGGATAACAAGGTTGATGTAGCGCTTCCTTTTAAATTTTTACAGCCTACTAATGGTTACTCGCACGTATGATAGGAGGCTAAAGGTGGACTCCTAGTATTATTGATGATTGGAGTCTATTAGAAATGGGGATCGTCTCTTAAGGGCATTTCTACTGGCTTCTGTGTAAGTAAAGACTTTGTCGCGGCGAGAACGGCTTCAACAGCCTTTTTACCGTCTTCGCCTGAAACCATTGGCTTCCTGTTCTCTAGAACGCAATTAATAAAATGTTTGATTTCTTCGATGTAAGCTCCTCTAAACCTATCTCTCCAGCTTAGAAAAGCCGGGTAAGTCACTCCTCCACCTTTTTTTGTACATGCACTAATCATCTCATCCTTTATATCGCCGATCATTATGACCCCTTCTGTACCAAGAATTTCCACTCTGGCGTCGTAGCCGTATTCTACAGGGCAGCTTCCATCCAACAATGCGAGGGTACCATTCTTCAACCTTATAGAAACTATAGAGTTATCGTAAAAGTTGGGGTATTCATTTTTTAGCTCAAAGCACTTAAAGGTGTCCGCTTCGGCGTAAACTCTAGAGAAATCGCTTCCCCCAAACCATCTTATGCTGTCAAAATCATGGCTGTTCACTTCTGCGAGCATGCCTAAACTTTTCTTTGGATCGCAAGCCCATTTTGGAGGTAACCCTGGCCCTCTGCCAGTTGATTTAATGATAGCTATTTTACCGATTTTACCCTCCTCTACCATCCTCTTTGCCTGTTGAAAAGCTTTATCGAACCTTCTCATGAATCCGATTTGAAGCACTACTCTATTCTCTCTACAGATTGAGATCATTTCATCAGACTCTTTTAGGTTTAACGCCA
>JAGTQL010000017.1 GCA_018396555.1 Candidatus Bathyarchaeota archaeon
TGGAACAGTGAAGTGAAAGGAATTTCCACCTCCTCAGCCGATCGGAAATGGTAGGCGAAGGATAGCTGAATCCGGAGAAACAGTTCAGAAACATCTAAATTTAAGTAATTATTGGACACGCTCAACTAGATACTGTCAAGTTATTGGTGTTGCTGGCGGTCTCTTTAGGGTTTGGTGCGGCCTTATGAAGTTGTACCATAGGACAAAGAGCCTTATGAAGAGCTTGATCTTGAGGATGGGCTTTTTCCTTACTGGGAAGTTGTTGGAGAACCGCCTTGTCCTTGCTTTCATTGTTCTGAACCATCTTTCAATGCGTTTTCTCTCTCCGAAGGTTTTATGCTTCCATTCAAGGCCAAGGGCTTTGAGAGCCTCGGGATACCATGGTCCCTTATCTACGAGGATGATTGGCTTGTTCACGCATGTCTCCAGCACCTCCTCATGAAGGCTTCCGCGTGGTGAATGTTCCTCTGCCAAGAAACCCATACGGCCAGAAGCTCACGTGTATCCACGTCTATCGCAGCCCAAACATAGCACCATTCTCCGTTAGCCTTGATCTTAGTCTCATCGACTGCTACCATACGCCTTGGTTTAGCCTCAACGTTGACTGTCACCTGCCCCAGCCTCTTAACCCAAAGCCTAACAGCCTCATGGCTGCATGGAACAACCCGCAGGACGTAGGTTATTTCCCTATAGCTCAAACCAGTCATGTAGAGCAGAATTGCCCTAACCCTAGCCTGCAGCGAAAACCTATTAATCCTGAATAAACCACTATCCTTAAGGGCTTCGAGGAGCCACCTGATGAGAACCACCTCCCAAGAAGCGGCTTCTCAAAGCCCCCTAAAAAAATAACTTGACAGTATCGAAGCTATGTACCGTCTCCTTTATATGAGCAAATTTTAAGACTATAAAAATATAGTAGCCCATTACTCATTTCGGAGCACGATTCTTCTTCATCTTACCCGAATTCTTCTTGAATTACACTCATTATCTTTTCAACTATTTCTTCCGGCGGGGTCATTAAATTATTGCAGCTAATATCTCTTAATAGCCCCTTTTTTCTATAATATTCTATAAGCGGCTCCGTGCTTCTCCTGTACACGTTTAGGCGTTCCTGAATGACTTCAGGTTTATCATCATCCCTTTGATAGAGTTCTCCGCCACATATGTCGCAGATTTCATCAATTTTAGGCTTTAAGGTAAGCTTGTTATATATGGCTCCGCACCTTTTACATACAAGCCTATTGGAGAGACGCTGAATTATTACATCATCTGGAACATTCAGGTTTATAGCTAGATCCACCCCCGAGGTTTCTTCTAGGGTTTCAGCTTGCCTCATTGTTCTAGGGAAACCGTCAAGTATGAAGCCTCTCTTAGCATCCGGCTCATTAAGCCTCCTCATTAGAAGGTTAACAATTATTTCATCTGGAACAAGCTTGCCCTTATCGCTGTAATCCTTAATTATTTTTCCAATTTCCGTTTGAGCCCTTATTTCCTCACGCACCATGTCGCCTGTGGATATATGCGGTATTCCAAGTAGGCTTGTAAGTCTGGAAGCATAGGTTCCCTTCCCTGAGCCAGGGGGACCGAACATTACAATTCTCATGCTGGACACCTCTACTCTAAGAGAAAGCGTCAAGGCATATAAAAATAAAGGTGGATGCCCAGATAACTTATTTGACTTAATTCAATATTATTAGCTAAAAATAAATTCCGGAATTATTCCAGCGATTTTGAAATTTCTCTAGGAATATGAAAATAACATTTTGCCTAGGCTAAGAAATTCTCATAAACGCATAAATACTTGACTCGACACTTATTTAAGGATGGGTATGGCTAGGCAATCTAGAAAGGAAACACAGAGGATGTTTAGGGCTGTTGTTGTTCTTCTTCGGAATACAACATGGAAGTGCGGTAAGGTTGAGAGGCTTGTTATTGAATATCTTCAAAGCCACTTAATGAGGTATGGAACACCGAAATCGTCGATAAAGGAGATGACGCAGCACCTGAATTTAAAGGGAAAACAGAGAAGTGAATTCTTTGACGCATTGAAGAGACTGGAGAGGCGGCATATAATAGAAATTAAAATTAGTTAAATATTAGCCTCCTTTTTCTTTTTATTGAGAGCGATTATTGGGAGTAGTTTTCATTTAACTGCGTTATTCTTTCATATTAAACCAGATGCTTCTTTCTGAACTGTATTCCATAACACTTATTTGAATTCTATACTCCTAAAACATATTATAATGGGAGAGACTGAAGTGAATGCTGCGGGAAGCGTTGCAGAAGAGAATTTAATGTCTGAAAGCGATTCTAGGTCTAGATTTATGATTTCACGGTTTAGTTCCTTACTTGTTTTACTCCCATTTATCCTAGCTTACATAGTGTGGCGCTGGTTCCCCATACTATCAGACTTTATTATTAGGAGAATATTAAATTACACGCCTAATCTTCAGTCGACCCACTGGCTTTGGCATGCAGCCTTGGGATTCTTTTATACGTGGTATACTTTCCTATCAATCGGCGTCGGCGGAGCATTTTTGATCGCATCGTGGATTTGGAACCGTAGGAAAAAACCCATTAAGAAAAGAGTTTCACCAGCAGTATCATTTATAGTTCCAGCATGTAATGAGGAAAAAACCATATCGAAGTGTATAGCAAGCCTCTTTGAATGTGCAGCAAATTACCCGGGCTACTCTGAGATAATAATTGTCGATGATGGAAGCACGGATAATACTAGACTTGTGGCTGAAGCAACGATAAAAATGAATTGGGAGAAATGGCCGTATATAAAGGCAAAGGTGATTAAGCATAAAGTGAATTTAGGGAAGGCTAAAGCCGTAAAGACGGGCGTAGGGAAGTCCTTCGGAAAGTTGATCGCCTTAGTTGACGCTGACACGTGGTGGGAGCCAGATGCGGTTAGGCATCTCGTTGACACACTTACCATGGAAGACTTAGACGCAGTCTCAGGTTTTATCCACCCATCTGATGGAAATGGAGATGAAAATCTATTTGTGCGGCTCCAGCAGCTTGAATATAGCCAAGGATTAGGGGTCTTCAGATGCGCCCAATCCCTCGTTAGAGGTGTAATTGTGCTTCCTGGACCAATAAGTCTCTATAAGGCTGAGGTGTTAAAGGCGATTTTAAAGGAGGCTGAGCCAAAGTCTATAACTGAAGATCTTGAGATAACCCTTGAAATGCATAGGAGGAAAAATAGGGTTGGATATACTGGTAGGGCTAGAAGCACTACGATAGCGCCCCATAAACTTAAGCAGTTCTGGATCCAGAGAAAACGATGGTTTCTAGGTGGACTCCACAACTTTCTGAGCATACATAGAAGACTGTTATTCTCAAAAAGGTGGATAGCATTATTTTTGTGGCATGGAATAATTGCGGGTTATGGTGGAGCCGTAGTGGAGTTAGCAGCCACGCTGAGCGTGCCGCTATTCTTTTATTTTGCTCCAGATAGGCTATACTTCATTTACAACGTGGCAATGTACTTCCCATTAGCTTTTCTTGTCGGGGTCATACAGCAATCTATTGCCTTAAAGTTTGCTTATGGAAACCATAACCATCGAAACCTGCTCCTATATACGCCTTTATATTTCCTCCTTAGATTCATAAATATCTTGGCCAGATCCGTATGCCTATTCCAGTACATGATGGGTAAAAGAAACTGCCATTGGAGGGATAGACGGCCCCCATCGCCCAATAAGCAATGAAAAATATTAGTGAAAAACCAAATAATATACTGTTTCTGATATGGCGATGAAAATAAGGAAGAAAATTATGCTCAGTCGATCGGGAACTTGCTCAATTTCATGGTCGAGCCCTTGGAATAATTTATGGCACAGTAATCTTTTCCGGAAAATTGGATTATAAACATAATACGCCAAGTCGCATTTATCACAATAGTAGCGGATAAAATCGCGCTCCCTAGTTTCTTTTAGACCACTACTGCAAACTGCACACTTATACATTAAATGTCACTTTCACATAGGATTAAAACTAGCTATGCTGGGATGGAAGGTAAAGAATTGTGAAGGGATAGTATTTACTTAAAAACTATAAGCGCTAAATTCACCTACGTATGTATGCTGAAAGATACGATTTAAGAGGCGGACTTAAAAAAAGCAGGATAAAAAATGATGAGGTAGGTGAAGGATAGTTCAGGTTTTTAGAGCCTCATAAAAAAGCTTCTTTACTGCTGAAATTCTTGATTTCTGCGCCAAAACATCTTTAGTTATAAAGCTTAAAGCCTCCTCGGGACACCATTCAACGCATTTCGGTTTCCCATCACATGTGTCACATATGAAAACAACCTTCTTGTCCGGATGGAGCATTATTGCACCATAATCGCATGCTTCAATGCACCACCCGCAGCCATTACATTTGTCCTCATCAACAATTATCACACCCGTTTCCTCGGATTGCCTTAAGGCGTCACGCGGGCATGCTGCTACGCACGGCGCATCCTCGCATAATCTGCATGCGACAGCCATGTTTATAGTTGTGTCTAATCTTACAACCCTTATGCGCGATTTTAATGGATTGAATGTTTTCTCCTTCTCAAATGAGCAGATATATTCACATACGCTGCATCCAGCGCATTTATCTGGGTCGTCTGAAACAAACTTTCTAGCATGAATACGTGACACGCTTATTTCCTCCGTTTATTTTCATTTGGTTCTTTATTCATGAACTTAACGCCGTTATTAAATTTTTCCCTCAACCACGTAAGCCAGATCCTCCAAGCCTAGTTCCTTAATCTTTTCTAATGTTGGAACACCCTCCCTAGTCCAGCCGCGATGCTCATAGTAGTCGTCCAACATAAAGTCTAATTCCTCTTGAGTAACATATTGTCCCTTCGCGACCGTTTCATCCGGTATCGGCGTGGTCATAACTTTAATTGGCAGATGATCATCTTTCCTAGTGAATCCTTCCCTAATATTGTATAATCTCGCCAAGTTGCTTATTCTCTCACCTGCCCTTCTAAGTTCTTCAGCGGTCACACCAATTCCTGTAACCAGAGTATAGTATTGAGCTAGGTCGTCGAATCCCTTATAGTAGACTCCTCTTGAGAATTTGCACACGATCAGTGAATCAATTATGGTGTATAGATCCTCTACCTCGATAACTAACTTTGATCTTCCCTTCTCAAACTTGAATCGGTTCGTCTTCCCAGATATATCTAATGCGTATGCCCCATGCCTATTATGGTCGGCGCCCCTAAATGAGACAGCATAGCCTAAAGCAGCAGTCTTCAAGCCCCTTATATCATAGCCGGTCATCTCAAGCCCCTTGATATGGTTAGCATATTTTTCGGCGCCTTTACCAATTATTTCAGCAGCCCTCTTAACGCCTTCAGCGAGTATATCGCCCAGCCCCTCCCTTCTACCTATCATCTCAACAACTTTAACCATTTCATCAGCATTTCCAAATTTTAAGTCAAGTCCGCCAGTGTCATCATTAGTTAATATGCCATGCTCATAGCAATCCATCGCAAAGCCAACAATAACGCCTGCAGATATCGCGTCTATCCCATAATAATTGCATAGATCTATTGTTTTAATTATCGCATCCATTCTGTCAACACCGCAATGAGGGCCGAGAGCCCAGAGGGGCTCATATTCAACACGGGCCATGGTCCCCTTGTAGGGCCCCTCTGGAACGATGGTTATGTGCTCACAGCGCATTGCGCATGAGGAGCAGCCGACAATCTTTTCTACAAAGCGCTCATTTAAGTATTCACCGCTAACTTTCTCAGCTCCTTCAAAGATTGCGTTAGTGAAGTTTCTGGTCGGTAAGGCGCCTAATGAATTATGAACCAGAACGTTCTGCGGGGTTCCTAAGGTTCTATATTTAACTGTTGCCGGTCCCTTCATCCGCTCATGAAGAACACGGACGAACTCAAGGAACTCCTCGGGCTTTGCAACGTCTACATTTTTCGTTCCCCTAACAGCTATGGCTTTAAGATTCTTTGAGCCCATGACTGCGCCTAAGCCGCACCTACCGGCAGCCCTAGTTTTATCATTTATTATGCAGGCGATTCGTGAAAGTTTTTCGCCAGCTAATCCAATCGATGCAACACGAATATAATAATCACCTAGCTCCTCCCTAATAATGTCCTCAGTTTCCTGCGGTGATTTGCCCATAAGGTGCTTTGCATCCATAATTTGAAAGCTATCATCATCTATCCAGACGTAAACAGGTTTTTCGGCTTTCCCCTCAAAGATAATCGCATCATAGCCAGCCCTCTTAAGTTCAGCCCCAAAGAAGCCATGCGACTTAGACTCCCCAACACCGTTGGTTGAGGGGGATTTAGCGACAAAGGCGTGTCCATTGCCACCTGTCGGAGCAACTGTTCCGCTGAATGGCCCCGTTGTTAGGATAAGCGGATTCTCCGGACTGAGTGGATCTATGCCTGGCTTAGAGTTATCAATCAATAAGCGTATGCCAAGACCTATGCCGCCAATGTATTTTTTCGCCATCTCCTCCTTTAAGGGTTCAATCGCTGTCTTTCCAATCGACAAGTTCACCCTTAAGATTCTGCTGGCATACCCAAACAATTTTCTCTCCTCCTGAGAGGATTAAAGAAAAAGGGTTAAAGATGTATTTATCTATTTCCACACTATAGTTCAGATTAGACCGCTTGATCCCCTCTTATGATGCTTATTTCAGTTTTCACTTCCGGCTTAGCTTGCTTCCTCAGCCATTTTGCAACCTCCGCGAGGATCGGGTGGTTTGAAACATTTAACACTGGTATCTCTAATCCCCCGACCTTAATGGATGGAGAATATTTCGGCATCAATGCGAAGTTAACGGAATTCCAAAAGATTCTCCCCTTAAGATAATTCTCCATTAGGTCGTCTGTTTCTGGCGCTATTGGGAAATGAATGAAGATGACGCCATCAGCCCATTGAGCCATCACCGGCATGCCTGATTGTATTAATCGAGCAAACATCTGATCTAAAGCATCTTTAGAGAATTGGAAGAAATCAAGTATAACGATCTCTTTAGCCGGACTGTAAATTATCTTCACTTTGCCTCTCCTTTTCGAACCCTCTTCGCCGCTCATAAATATCACTCACGCTTTAAGTGCTATCTACGTATACCTTGAATATTAGAATTTGCTATGAAAAATAAACATTTTTCAGAACATACATATAATTATGTAATTGCATTCTCAAAAATATTTGATGATTTTCGGCTAAATTAGCATTTTTTCTTTTAATAATATGATAAGTTTAGGGCTAATTGTTGATTAGGCATGAACGCTATTAAACTAAACATGAAATGGGATTCAAAATGCTCTCCTTACGAGATTCATGAAAATATTTGTGCCTTTTTTTATAAGAATAAATTTAGAAGTCCTATAAAAAATATAAAAAGTAAAATTACTGAAAAATGCTAAAAAACATTCACCTCTTAATTAGTAGCGGTGAGAAATTTTATGCTGGCAGATTTAACATCCGATGAGATAAAAACTTCAACACATGCGGAAGACCTAAAATTCCGTTTAGCAACGGTTGAGTTGCTTCGTACAGCAAAGAAACATTACACTTATAGAGAACTAGCTCTAAAAACCGATCTTCCAGTAACGGTGTTAAGTAGATATGCCAAGGGACATGTTCTTCCAAATATTGATAGGGCGCGTCAGCTATGGGATGCTCTATCAAAAATTATTGGGTTAGAAAGCGAATTTAAGAGAAGAATCAGGCTTAATAGTGAAGGATATTTTGATAACACGCTTCTTGTTGGAGACATAATTCTCTTAAGGCAGGCTGCAAACTATGCTATAACGAAGTTTGCCGGGAAGAGGATAACTAGGGTTTTGACTGCCGCGGTGGACGGCGTTCCCCTTGCAACAATGGTTGCCAACGCCTTGGGCGTAAACCTTGTCGTCGCAAAGACAACTAAAGAGGTTGGTGTTTCATCATTCATTGAGGAAACATATGTTCTAAGCGATTCAGGCTATACCTTGACGCTTTACATTCCAAGGGATTCCATTAAGAAACGTGACAGTGTTCTAATAGTTGATGACATTATAAAAAGTGGCGAAACACAAAATGCGCTGTTAAACCTGGTTTATAAGGCGAAAGCCGAGGTTGCGGGAATATTCACCATGATATCTATTGGGGACACATGGATAAAAAGGATGAACATTCCGCTGGACTGCCCGGTTGAAGTAATCCTTAGACTTGGATAAGCCTAGCCTATTTACCCTAGTTAACCCAAATCCGATTTCCTATTTAGATTTCTCACGTTTCTTCCATCTAAGATTTTTACTTCTACATTTTCTACATTTTTTGGCTGAGGGCGCGTTTCTAACGCCGCATTCCCTACATATCTTCATATAGAGCCTTTTTCTCTGAGCTATGCTTCTCTTAAGGGGATCAATAACCGGCATCGTAATCAACCTTCAGCTATTGATCAACAACTTTTAAAGTGAGAAATATACTTTTTGGTTTATTAATTAGGCACGCCGATAAAAGTGGAAGGTGCCTGAGTCCTGTACCATTCAGCAAATTTTCTCACAGCTTTAGCACGATGCGAGAATCTATTTTTATTTTCAATAGACATTTCACCGAATGTTTCTCCAGGTTGCTCAGCGGGTTCAAAAATCGGATCAAATCCGAAACCGCTGCTTCCCCTAGGCTCCATGGCGATTTTCCCCTCAATGATGCCTTCAAAGCAAATAACATTGCCGTCAGGACTGCAGAAGGCAACTACCGATTTGAAGTAGGCTTTCCGACTACTTACCCCCTCCAGAAGCTTAATTATCCCCTCTTTCCCTATTGTCCGATAAACATAAGAAGAATATGGTCCTGGAAAGCCGTTCAGCGCATCTATGAAGAGCCCTGCGTCCTCAACTATTACTGGAAGATTAATCTTGCTTGCCGCATCGATTGCGCTTAATCTGGCGATGTTCTCTATATTGTCATCCTGTAACTCTAAGGTTTTAACTTTAATCATAGCGGTAGCAATGTTATATTCGGCTAGGATTCTTCTAGCCTCATTAAATTTATGTATATTTCCAGTTGCGAAAAATATTAATTTATTACGCAGTAAAATCTCATACGTTGACAATTCCAATTCATCTCTCCGATACGTATCTTCCCCTCTTTTCTATCTCAATCATCTTGTTTAGGACAGCCTTTGCGGCTTCAACCCCCATTATTTCCCCATATCCCTTTATAATGGCGTTAAAACATTCATCAGCATATTCGTAATGCGTGCTTGACAAAGCCCTCTTCATTAAGTGAAGATCAACACCCCTCGCTTCAACCTCCATACTTTGCTCACTAAGCCCAAAATCTATTAGCACAATATTTCCATATGGGGTAAGAATCATATTTGAGGTTGTTAGATCGCCATGAATTATGCCATTCTTATGAAGTCTGCCAATTATTTTACCAATTTGATAACATAAGCTAATCCTTTCTTCGCTTGATAGCTCAGCAAGTATTTGTTTGATCTGCTTTCCCTCAACAAACTCCATGATGATGGAGGCCTCCTCGAGATCAACCGTATATATGATTGGCGTTGGGACGCCGGCCTCCTTAGCTCTATGAATCATTTGGGGTTCATGCTTAGTCCTTTGTATTTGAATCTCCCTATCTAGCTCCGGCATCCTATGCTTTTTCGGGTGGCGCCTCTTAAAGACGACCTTTCTACCGCACCACTCCTCTAGGTATATGCTTGCCTCAGCCCCCTTCTTTATCAGCATATCGATATAACCTCGCCTCTACATATTTTGGGTTCTAACCCATGGGACCTCAACTTCATCCAGTCTCCACCTCATCTTCACGAAGCTCCTTTCTATGGGTATCGTCATCCCAAACTTGTAGCATAAAACGCCAGTCCACGCTATCATCGCGCCATTATCCGTAGCGTACTCTCTCGGCACAACGCAAAACCTTGCGCCATGTTCATCAGACATGATTTTAAGCATCGTTTGAAGTCTTTTATTAGCTGCAACGCCCCCGGTTAATAGCACTTCAGGCTTCTCAGTATGTGCAAGCGCTCTCTCAGTTACCTCAGTAAGCATGGAGAAAGCCACTTCTTGCAAGCTAAAGCATAGATCTTCAAGGGAATATTTCCCTTCACGCATAATGTTTACGGCCGCTGTCAATAGCCCGCTGAAGGACATATCCATACCCTTCACGGTGTATGGGAGCCTCACGAAAACCTTACCCCTCGAAGCTAACTCCTCAACCATGGCGCCTAAAGGCTTATTTGACAAAGGCTTTAAACCGGCTTCTCTGGCGAAAACGTCTAAACAGTTTCCAATTGCTATGTCTAGTGTTTCGCCGAAAACACGATATCTTTTAGCCTCAAAAGCTGCGACGATCGTGTTACCTCCGGACACATAGAGGGTAACTGGGTCAATCGCTTTACTTACCATTTTACCTATCTCTATGTGAGCCAGGCAATGGTTAACCCCTACGAGAGGCTTATTAAGATAGGATGAGAGAGCTCTAGCAACTGTGGCGCCGACTCTTAAGCATGGACCTAAACCTGGACCTTGCGAAAAGGCTACTACCTCTATTTCTTTTGGTTTTATTCCAGCCCTCCTAAATGCTTCAGATATAACTTTGCTGGCTATCATAGCATGATGCCTAGATGCTTCTCGGGGATGAATTCCGCCTCTTTCCGGTATATAAACATCATTTACATTTGCCAGCACCTCGCCGTTAAAGGAAATTATGCCGACCCCAAAATCGTCAGCGCTGCTTTCAATACCTAGGCAGTAGTCCTCTCGCATAAATTAAATAATGTAAATGGGGCTCATAAAGTTTGAGTGTCGATATTGTTCATTCATTCAATATATTTATGTGTCAGATTCGCTATTTTATAATTAATTAATCGTTCACTGAACATGGTGAAGGATATGCCTAAACAAAATGATCTTGAGCAGAGGGCGCTTGACATAATAATGAGCAGCGGTGAAAAGGGCATACTGCAGTCCGATTTATGGCGCGAGATAAAGGCCAGCAGTAGAGAAGGCTCTAGAATCTCAATTAGGCTGGAAAATAAGGGGCTCATACATCGTGAACCAGAGCTTTCAAGAGGGCGGTGGACATATAGGCTTTATCCTAAACGGCAACCAGTCTCCATGGATTCCATATTAGATTGCCCATGTCTGTCATGCGAGGAAAACCTAAGATGCGGTGCTGGAGGCAAGCTCTCCCCAAACGACTGCGACAAGCTGATTGAATGGGTATTAAAAGAGGATTCAAGTTGAGGCATCCCTATTCACGGTGACTAATAGTTTTGTCGGGAAAATGGCTTGAAAGGCGGAAAAGAGACTATTATTATAGGAGGGCTAAGGAGGAAAAATATAGGTCGCGGGCAGCATACAAGCTTCTGGAGGCAATTAAAAAATATGGTTTTATGCGTCCAGGTGATATTATCGTTGATTTAGGCGCAGCCCCAGGCGGGTGGCTACAGGCTGCGCGGCAAATTGTCGGCGAGAAAGGCTTTGTTTTAGGCATAGATTTAAGGGAGATTGAGCCCCTGAACTACGATAATGTCCACCTTATTTTAGGCGACATTAGAAATTTGGAAATCATTAGGAGGATTAAGGCTATTCTGCCACGCTCAGCGGACGTTGTGATCTCAGATGTTTCGCCCAATATTTCGGGGATTTGGGAACTGGATCATGCCAGACAGATAGAGCTAGCGGAAAACTCCCTAAAAATAGCATTATCTGTGCTTCGGAGAGGCGGAAGCTTTTTTATCAAAGTTTTTCAGGGCGAGTTCTTCAGTCAATTCTTAAGTGAAGTTAAGAATCATTTTATGCGGGTTGAGATTATTAAGCCGAAGGCCAGCAGAAAAGAGAGCGCTGAGATTTATTTGCTTGGAATGAACTATAGGGGTTTTCAGCATAACGCCCATAGAGCCTAAAGTAAATTTTTCGCTCGTTTTCCCTTGGCAACGTCTATTATTGTATCAACAATAACTTTTAACCCGTTCATTCCTACAGTTTTCTCCCGAATTTTTTCAACATTCATTTTATAGGAGTCATCGAATAAAACTTTATTAACTGTTTTTAGAAGATTTTCTTTATTCGCATCACTTTGCTCTATAACTTCCGCTATGCCCATCTCTTGAGCTCTCTTGGCATTATTCGTCTGCTCAGTGTGGCTTGGTGTCGGTATTAGTATCATGGGCTTTCCATAATGTATGCTTTGCATAAGTGTTCCATGTCCAGCCCTAGATATCACGAGGTCGCATGCCTTTAAATATTCAAACCTGTTTGGGATCCAATTGTAAATAGTGAAATGCCTGCATTTGACAACCTCGACTGGATTGCTGGGGCTACCAGTAGACATAACGATCTGGTAATCGTATGGAAACGTTCTGAAAATCTCCTTTAAAACTTCAATTATGTAAGCACGTTCTTTAATAGGGCCGCTTATAGGCACAAATATTAATGGTTTATCCTTCTCAAAACCCAGATATTCGCGGATCTCATCTCTGCTTGGAAGATCTTCCGGGTATGTTGGCAATATAGGACCAACGAATCTCACATGCTTGAAATAGCTCTCTGGCATCTTAAGGTTTCCAGTCGATATGGTGTATGGAGGTGGAAAATCCGGAATTAGAAGTGGAACTGTGCAGTTAACCCATATTCCTCCGATTATTGCCAATTCACCCGTATCAACGATCTTCGCAAGCCTAAGGAGCCTTTTTTTCCTAGGTATTATTATCTGAAATTGATTAACGATGCATAAATTTGGGATTCCCAGAGTCCTTGCAGCCAATAATGGTGAAACACGAGAGTCTGAGACAACAACGTCGGGTTTAAATGATCTCATAAACCTAATTTCGGTTTCAACTTGCCTCATGAAAGTAAAGGCTGCGAGGAATGGTCCGGGATTAACGACAGTTTGTCTAAAATCAATTGTTCCATCAGGCTTAACCATAGCGCCCATTGAGGGTGGTTCAACAATATGGTAGCCCTCCTCTTTAATATACTCTACAGCATCCTGATAAGTTGAAAATAAAACTTCTGCGCCTCTCTCTCTAAGCCTATTCGCTATTGGCACACAGCGCCCTGCGTGACCTAGTCCAATACCGCACACTCCGAAGTAAATCTTCATCGTGATCCCTTCCAAACATCGGACCTTTACATTTTATTTAAAAGGGACATTTTGAATTGCTGTTCAATATTATTATTTATTAAATAGAATTTCATGAGTTCTTAACATTTTTGGAAAAATGGAAATATCTTTTGCCCAAGCGGCATGTTATACATTGCGCCTACATCTTAAGGATTATGCTGGCGGCGTTCACTAGAATTATGTATAAGACGAGCATGGCGATTGAGATCAAAATATTTCTTTTCCATTTTCCACGACTCCAGGATACTCCAAGGGACACACCTATCAGGAAGCCTATTACATGCCCTAAGTAACCTACGCCCGCCTCGCCGAAGCCCGGATATGTAATTGCAAAAGTGTTATATAATAAGTAGATCATGGCCACTAGTCCCAACGGCATGAGGAAGAGCCAGGAGAACTTAAGCGGCTTAATAGCCATGGTTATTGACATAAGGGTGAAGATTGCCGCTGAGGCGCCGATCATTCGCACGTCAATTTCGTAGAAAAATGCGCTTAAAATGAAGGATAGGGCTCCGCCTAAAAAGAAAGCTAGAATGGTTTTAGTTGATCCAATTTCCTCCTCTAATGTTCGCCCAAAAGCATATAGAAAAAGCATGTTTCCAACCAGATGGGGTGGATTAGCATGCACAAATAAGGCTGTTATGATAACCCAGAAATATCCTCTTCTAAGATTTTCATTACTGAAAGATAGATTATCCACTAGCGTGTTCTCGTTTAAAGTCCAGCATAGCAAGGTTACAATTATGCAGGAAACTATTAATAATGTGGTTTTCCTCAAGCCCTCACCATTCACAAAATTGCTGCGATCTCTCTAAATAAGTGTTAGGGTCGGTTTCTCTGACAACACCCTTGTCAACGTCGAGAATGTATATTGCATGTAGACGGGCATTTCTTATCTCCTCTAGGCTAACAGGCGGATTACTGTAATAGAGATCACAAAGTGCTTTAATCTCTTTAATCTCGTTCATCGTCCTGTAGCGCGGAGGCTTAACTAGGGTTAAAGGAAACCATAGAGTGTAATATGGCGGGGTTGCCAGGGCAAATTTTTCAGCATAGCCGCTGTACCTAGTTATCTTACTAACTATCCTGGCTTTACAGTAAGTTATAGGGTCAATGGCGTGCTCCGGCGGAACATAACCGGTTTCAACCTCAACGATTAAGCTGCCTAGCCCTTTTAAGGCATATATGTCGCATGACATACTGTCTAAAACATACTCTAAATCTACATAATAACCGCTTAGAATGAGATATTTGGCGCAGATAAGCTCCATAATAGAATGATTGATTTTAACAACATTCTTCTTGTAAAGAAGTATAAGTCTATCTCTTAATCTCATAACATGCTGACAAACCTTTTCGCTTTCACCACTACAAAGCCTATTTGCAGTAAGATTTAAATCATCCTCAAACTTCTCGATGGAACGCTCCAATATACATCACTCAAAAAATATTAAGTTTTTGAACTTAAAAATTTGTGCAAAAGTCTTATATAGAAAACAATACAAGTTTTAGCCTGCTAAGCCAGGGGGTACGCTTTAGGCGTCGCGTTTAAGCGAAGAGCGTGCTGATCAAAACGGCTGAAGATTAGCGCGCGATAAAGACTTTGCTTAAACGGGCCGGGCAGCGCCTAAGGCTTAGACCTGGCTTGGCGTTATTTTAAATTTTTCCTATTCTGCTTCTATTTTCTTTAGCTGCTTCTTGTACATCTCTATTATCTCGTCAATTGTAGTTGCATCTTCAGCAGATTTATCCGTGCGATATTTTCCTGTGAACCTTGGGAACCTTATTGCCAAACCGCTTCCCTTCCTTATCATGTCTCTTGCACATGTGTGTATTGGGCTCAGGGTTATTTCAGCTCCGATAACTTCTATAACCATTTTCGGCAGGAACCATACGTCCGCCTCAAGGTTTGAATTAACCCTTGGATGCTTATGATCAATTTTATATGGTTCAAGCACCTTCGGCAGGTTTTTCAGATCTTCATCAGTGAAGCCTGATCCGCACTTACATATCGTTTCAAATGTGTCATTCTCATGGTTGTATATTGCCAATAGCAATGCTCCATATGTCCCAGCTCTTCTTCCTCTACCATAAAAGGCTCCAACCACAACTAAGTCAACCGTGTCTATCATCTCGCTCTTATAGTCCCGTTTATATTTTATCCATAGCCAGCCCCTTGCGCCCGCTTGATATACAGCGTCGCTATTAAGCGACTTACAAACCAGCCCTTCACATCCGGCTTCCACAGCCTCTTCAAAAAATTTCTCCAGATCATCAACATTATCTACTATCAAATATTTAGCTAACTGAACTCTATCGCTTTGTTGAATTATTTCTTCTAGGATTTTATGCCTGACCGGATATGGTTCCAAAGTTAAATCTCTTCCATCAACATAAAGAACGTCAAACATGAAAAGCGAGATGGGATAATCATTTATAGCCTTCTCAATCTCGTATTTTCGCCTCCTATGCATAAGCTCTTGGAAGGGCATCATTTCGCCTGAGTCCAAGTTTACTGCAACGCATTCAGCTTCAACAATTGCCTCCTTAAGTTTAACATGGCTCTTAATTAGCTCAACAGCGTCTGGATACTGCTCCGTTACATCCTCAAGTCTCCGCGAGAACAATACTACTTTTTCCCCATCCTTATGGGCCTGTATCCTTTCACCGTCATATTTGTACTCAACGATGCATTTACCGCCAAGCTTCTCCAGTATCTCCCCCGGCGAGCTAAGTCTTTCAGCCAGCATAGGTCTAATGGGATTGCCAAGAGTTATCTTAAAGTTCTTAAGCGTTTCAATGCCGTATTCAGCGAGATCTCTTGCAACTTTCCCTAGGTCTGAAGATATATTATACGCCCTTTCTATAATATCTCTCGCCTCCTTGCCTCCGCCATAAGCTATGGCTAAAGCATCCAAAACAGTCATATCGGCTATTCCAAGGCGGAGTTTTCCGGTAACGGTTCTAATTATATATTTTGCGTCTTTAGGCGTTGCGTCTGCCAGAATCCCAGCTAACAGATTTACTTTTAAATCCATCGACCCCTCGCCGGCGGCTCTAGCTATTTTGTCAAGTGTTTGATAAACTCTCTCAATAGTAAGCGGCACCCGGAAAAACGATATTTGGCGCTTCTTCTCAAGAAACCTTTGAGCTGTTTCACCTATATCACCAGTTTTTGCAAGATCCTCTTCGATTTCCTTTTCACTTCGCCCAGTAGCCTTGGCAACAGCCCTTATTGCGAGCTTCTCCGCCATACCGAGCTCTATACCCACGAAATCCGGGTATAGCTTCCCCTGAGTTAAATAAACAACCTTATCAATCACATCCTTCGGGGTCTTCCTGAAAAAGTCAACTAGGTAATCTGTCATCTCAAGCCTTTTAGTTGTACTCTCAATTTTCTCATAGGCTTCCGTAACTAGTGAGTAATCCAATAATTGGGCCTCCCAACTCAAACAAAAATATTGGATGCCGACTCATTTAACCTTATCTTCCACAATCAAAACAAATAAGTGCGGAAATAACTAGTAAAGGTAATATAGGTTCCCAATTAAACCTGAAAAGGTGAATTAACAGAATATATCGCCGCATATCAGATAATTTTATTAATGGTTATCATTCAAAACTTTGTTGAGGGTGGGGGTGGAGGCAAAAGTACTCCAAAAGTTAAAAATTTGCTAAAAAATTGGAGATGATCCGCCCCCACCCTCTCGCGTTTTTAACATGCTGAAATGAAAAAAGCAAATTATAAACTGGGTTTGATCTTTCTTCCGCAATTTGGGCAATAGATGGCATCGTATGGGAGAACTTGCCCACAGTAATAACAGAACTTTATCTCAGATACATATGATGACCCCGCTTCTGCAGACGGATATTCGATTGGAACAGGGGTAGGTTTATACTTCTTTAGGTGATAATAAAGTTGAGTTAGACTTATCGGATAAATCGGCTCAACAAGCGAAACAACGATGACTCTGAAAATCTCCTTTAACCATCTTTGCGTGTAAAAGGAAATGTTGAGAAACTCTGCAAACAGAATTGCCATAATAAGCATTAGGAAAATTGAAATTAACAGTAGAAAAGCCTTCCACCATACGTTATCCGTTAATTCTTTGCTCCTACGTAGGCTGTCCAAAACGTTTAGGCGTTCTATGACCATTATGGGAATTGCTAAACTAAAGATGACCGCCATCAGTATGCCTGGGAAGAATAGGAGAATAAAGCCAAGAGCCATTAATATCCCGGTTATAAGGCTTAAGACTGATACCCTTCCAAGAAGATGCATTACTGAGAAAAATCCCCACTTCACGTTTGTCCTTCCCTCAAAAAGATTCGACACATACTTGACGACAAGAACGCTGCCTAGGTTTGTCACAACCCATATTGCTAAAAAGAGAATGGCGAAAAATATTGTGGCGGAAAATCCATAATTAATCAGCCAAGTGAAAAGCTCATTCGCACCTTTGTTGGGAGGATTAAAGGGAGGGATAAAAGCTCTCGCCATATAAACCAAGAACATGTTAAAAGTATTTATGAGCAGAAAAATTGGAAAGAAAGTTTCTATTCTAGCCAGATATAGCGAGAATGATTCATCTAAAATCTTCAGTATTGAAATTCTGCG
Organism: Candidatus Bathyarchaeota archaeon; assembly: GCA_018396555.1. GTDB lineage: Archaea > Thermoproteota > Bathyarchaeia > Bathyarchaeales > DTEX01 > DTEX01. Next base: position 17,746 of record JAGTQL010000017.1, read on the forward strand.
TAATGATCTTCCGGAATTCAAAGGAGACTCACGCTCAAAGTAGGCAATTAAATTGTTGTATTTAACTAAGACTGACACAAAAGCTTATTGTCAACATTATTCCGCTGAAAATTCCAAAAATAAAATAGAATAGAACTTGGTATTTATTCCGCTACCTTCAGTGTAGATGTACATGTAGAATCAAAATCAAGGGTCTACGTCTTCTTTACGTATTCACGGAATTTTTTGCCGCAATGCTCATATAGTTTGACGCGAACTCTAGGACCTAAATCCCATTCTTTTATAAGCTTTGCTTCCTGACCGCATTCTGGGCATTTCATTGCATCTTACCTCCATATCTACTTGACTATGTTGTCATAATGAATATTTAAAACTTAGCAATGAAAAATTCATTTCTTAACTCTTCTAACATATCTATATGCTTGTAAAGCCGCCATCGCGCCTTCTCCAGCAGCTGTAGCCACCTGCATTCCCCCGCATGTGCAATCTCCAGCGGCAAAAACCCCGTCGATGTTCGTCGATTGGCTTCTATCAACTTTTATGCAGTTTCTCTCATCAACGGCCATACCCGCCATTTTAACGATATCTGTTACTGGCACATTGCCCAGCACTATAAAAATCCCGTCAACTGAAACAGTTTCCTCCTTACCATCGGGATTTATTAGAGTTACTGATTTAACATATAGATCGCCATTTATTGATTTAATCTTAGATTCTTTGAACTTGATATTCCCCTTTTCCCGGCAATTTTTTAGTAAATTCTCCTCAACATCCGTCTTCTCACTCTTATTTTGCGTCACAACAATTACTTTCTCTGCAAAGTTTGATATGTAAAGCGCATCTTCAAGCGCCTCATTATTGAAGCCGACCACGACAACTTCTTTATCCTTGAAGAATGGGGCGTCGCAGATAGCGCAGTATGAGACCCCGCGGCCTAGAAACTCAACCTCACCTGGAACAGTTAATTTCTTTCTCTGCGTGCCGGTTGCAATTATGACGCTGAAACCATGATATTCGCCGCTTCTCGTAGTGACGGATTTAATGATCCCGCTAAGATTCATGTTTAGAACTTCTTCCGGAAATTTCACTTTCACCCCGAATCTTTCAGCCTGCTTAATCATTCTTTCTATGAGCTCTATACCAGAGATTCCTTCCGGGAATCCTGGAAAATTTTCTATTAGCGGGGCTTCAGTAGCTCTTCCGCCAGGCGTATTACTCTCCAGAAGTAGGGTTTTCATCCCCATGCGGGAAGCGTAAATTGCGGCTGTTAATCCAGCTGGTCCGCCTCCAACAATTATGACGTCATAAAAATCTTTCATTACCTTAACCCTCAGATTTAGCCGTTAAAATTCTGTTTATTTATACGTCTGAGGATTTTTATACTTTTTGTTGTTGAAGATGGATACTGTCAAGTTAAGCCCATTTATTTAAATACTCCTTTATAAGTACAGTATCTTGAAGATGAGAATAAAAAGTTAAATGAAAATGTTAAAAAATGGAAAGAGGCTTATGGAACGAATAGGGGAGGAGATATAATCTAATGGTTAAAGATCTTAATCAATGGATGAGCGTAGGAAAAATCAATATTTATTTACTGATGATCTTTAATATTTTCTTCTAATAATTTAGGTGTGATGCCGAAATGATGGATATTAATGTTGAAAAGTATATTGAAAATAAAGCGAACATTCTGAGGCTGCACAGCGTCAGATCCACAACTAAGGCTAAATCCGGTCATCCGACAAGCTGCTTCTCAAGCGCTGAGATTGTGGCAACGCTATTCTTCCACATTATGAATATCGATCCGGATCGCATAAGCTACCTCGACAACGATGAGTTTATCCTGTCAAAGGGTCACGCCGCCCCAATTCTATATGCGGCCCTAGCTGAAATTGGCGTGATTCCTAGAGAGAAAATTATGACCCTTAGAGAGTTTTCATCTGAACTTGAGGGGCACCCTGTCCCTAGAGTCAAGGGTATAAGGGTTGCAACAGGTTCTCTTGGTCAAGGATTATCTGTAGGCTTAGGCATGGCTTATGCTAAAAGACTTTTGGGAATAAATAGGCGAGTTTTCGTCCTTCTCGGCGATGGGGAGGTGGCTGAGGGTTCTGTCTGGGAAGCCTTAAACCTTGCTGGTAAGCTCAACCTGTCAAATTTGGTGGCAATACTGGATATGAATAGGCTTGGGCAAAGCGAACCGACAATTTTTCAATGGGATTGGCAAGCTTACGCTACGAGAGTAGAGTCCTTCGGATGGAATGTGACTGTATGTGATGGGCATGACGTAAAAGATTTAATTAGAGCATTTGAGGAGGCTAAAAGGTCTGATAAGCCATTCTTCATGATCGCTAAGACTGTTAAGGGTAAAGGCGTAAGCTTTCTGGAAAATGTTGAGGGAAGGCATGGGACCGCTCTAAGTGAGGAGGAACTGAGAAGGGCTGAGGGGGAAATACTCCGGAAAGTAACTGTAAATGTTGATTTTCAACCGTCAAACTTTGTAGAGGCTAAAATCCCGGTTGTAAGCCGGGGAAAATATTCCATCACAACCAATTATAAAATCGGCGATATGGTTGCAACTAGAGAGGCCTTCGGTCGTGCGCTTGTGAAGCTCGGTGAACAGAATGGGCGGATGGTTGTTTTAGATGGGGACGTTAAAAATTCAACATTTACAATTTACTTCTTTAATAGATTCCCGGAAAGAAGTCTGCAATGCTATATTGCCGAACAGAATATGGTTGGCGCAGCCGTCGGTCTTCAAACCCACGGTTTCGATGTATTCCTCTCATCTTTCGCATGTTTCCTTTCAAGAGCCTACGACCAAATAAGGATGGCATCATACTCGAGGGCGAACTTGAAGATAGCCGGTTCACATGCTGGGGTCTCTATAGGTGAGGATGGCCCTTCACAGATGGGTTTAGAGGACCTGGCGCTTTTCCGAGCCTTATTCGGCAGCGTGGTTCTTTATCCATGCGATGGAGTGAGCTCTGAAAAGCTTACCTGCGCCATGGCAAATTATGAGGGCATATCATATATTAGGACTACCAGGCCTAAAACGCCGGTAATATATGGTAATAATGAAGAGTTTCATATTGGCGGCTCAAAAGTTCTCAGATATAGTAAGAATGACGAGGTAACAGTTGTCGCGGGCGGCATAACCGTGCATGAAGCGCTGAAAGCCTATGAAATGCTTAAAACCGAGGGGATCAACATAAGGGTGATAGACTGCTACTCCTTAAAGCCCCTAGATGCTGAAACCTTAATTAAGGCATTTGAGGAGACGAAGCATATAATAACCGTTGAAGATCATTATCCGGAAGGCGGAATAGGGGAGGCGGTGGCATCCTTAGGTTTAAAACCGCATATATTAGCTATTAGAAGGATGCCTCATTCTGGAAGGCCGGAGGAGCTGATGGCGGAGCAAGAAATAGACGCAGCTGGCATTATGAAAAAGGTTAAAGAATTAATTGCTTGAATAAGGTTACCATCCTAGAGATTCCAGAAACTTCAGCGCTATAAGCGCATGTCCAAGAGGGCTAGGGTGAACACCATCACCGGTAGTCCATTGGCAATCCGGCCTCTTCTTTACAGCTTCTTTAAAGGCAACATTTATGGGCACTAGGATCGCATTATACTCCTCCGCAAACTTATGTATAATCTTGTTGTATGGGGATACGTCGAAGCCCCTGTTATTTATATCTTCAAAGGATAAGTAAAAAATTTCAAACATTATGATCTTTGCCCCCGTTTCATTTCTCGTTTTTTCAAGTATTTTCCTATAGGAATTTTCAAAGGTGCCTAGGAGATCTATTAGATTTTTATTTGAAGACTTATCTTGCGCAACATTATTTATTCCTATGTATATTGAAACCCAGTCTGGTTTTTCCTCAACAACGTCTTCGCTCCACCTGTTAGCTAATCCCTGAACCGTATCTCCACTTATGCCTTTATTCACCCATTTAATGTTCCTATCAGGGTATTTGGCGGCTGTAAGGTTGGCGGCTATGTAAACATAACCATTTCCCAAGGGTGGAAACTCTTTTAGTCTCCCGCAATCTGTTATGCTGTCGCCTATAAGAACAATCTTTTCACCAGACTTCAACTTAAAATCGCTCATCAATTTCACCCATAGATGAATTTTTACCGAAAATCCGCTAGGATGCTCTTAAGTTTACGGCTTAAAGGGAATTTTATAAAAAAGGTTTATGGATATGTGATTTTTATCGCTTGAGTCGGGCATTGCGTTTCGCATGCTAAGCACTGTATGCACTCTGATTCTCTAACAGGGTCGGATTTTTTCTCTGATTTTGGATGCCTAGGCGCTTCAGCCCATTCATATACGCTTACTGGGCAGACATCTATACATGTTCCGCATCCCTCACATATATCCCAATCAACGGCAACGTTTGTTCCATGTATGCCCAGATTGCTTGGCGGCTCAATTGGGCCCCAAACAGCGTGACCCTTATGGTTGTCGACAATCTTCCTCTTCTTTTGGAAATCTGGATCTATAGGCATATTTTCACCGAAGATATTTTAGGCAAGCATTCAAATATTAGCCTTTTCCTCATTAAGGCTCTCTTTCTAAAGTAACAGCTACTTTGAATCTCCTTAATCCCCTTAAAACGGTGGCTTCACATTCATATTCATGTCTCATTTTTGCTAAGATCCTTTGCAGATCTTCAATACTGTCTACACGTTCATTGTTGAATTCAAGTATAATGTCGCCGCGTACGATGCCGGATCTATCAGCCGGACTATCGGGTGCGACTTCGACTACAAGCACACCTCTTTCAACAGGCAAATCATAGTATTCAGCAATCTGCCTATTCACACTTACACCGGATATCCCAAGCCAAGGTCTAGTGTGGAAGCCATAAAGTATTATGTCATTTGCAACCTCTTTAGCTGCATTTATCGGTATGGCGAAACCTATGCCTTGAGCAAAGGGAATTATAGCCGTGTTTATCGCAACAACCTCCCCATCAATGTTAACTAAAGGTCCGCCTGAATTTCCCGGATTTATAGCGGCGTCGGTTTGAACTAGGTCTTTGAAGACACCTCTCTCAGAGCGAATGGTCCTCTTCAAGGCGCTTATGACCCCCGCCGTGACTGTAGGTCCGCCTGCTAAACCGAGGGGGTTCCCTATTGCAAATACTCTTTGCCCAACTCTCAGTTTATCAGAGTTTCCGAGATTGACAACAGCCAAATCTTCAGCGTTGATTTTGAGGACAGCTACATCTAAACTTTTATGAACCCCAATAGCTCTGCCTTCAAAAACCCGCCCGTCGGTCAGCGTTACCGCTATTTTTTCAGCCCCCTCTATAACGTGATGGTTAGTCAGTATATATCCTCTCTTATCAAATATGAAGCCTGAGCCTATTCCCGCAACTGGAACGGTTTGATAGAAGAAATCGTGGAAAACCCTTAAAGTATTTATGTTCACAACGCTTTGACTGGCCTTCTCAATCATTTCAACAATTTTATCCTCGCTCACAAGCATCCCTCTCTCAATGATGGCTAAATAATTCTCAAAGTATATGCTATTAATAAGGCTTCTTCATACTTAAACTGCATGCACATGACATGTCAGAAATGAGAAGCCGCCGGCACCTGGTTCATAATTTGGCTAAGATTTCCAATAACAGTTTGGCAATTAACACCATGTCCGCTTAGATGTCCAATTATATTTTTATCAAAAAAGATTTTTATAAGGGGCTATAAATTATTGAGTGTGACCATGTAAGCCCGCCTTACAGCGGCATGAGTGCGGGGGTGGCAGAGCTAGGTCAAACAGCAAACGGACCTGATGCGCGGAGCAGACGGCTTCTCAATTTACATCGCCGTATGCGCGTAAGACTCAAGATCAGAACCGTGATGTAATAATAGATGGGGTATCCCGTCCCGAAGGGGTTCGTGGGTTCAAATCCCACCCCCCGCACTTTTAGGTGAACCCCCCTCACCGCTCGGGCTATTTACGCTTCCTGAAGATTTTGCTCCCGTTGAAGTCGCACACGTAGTCGAAGCCGGCTTCAACAAGCCTGCATGCTTCTTCCTCGGTGTGCGCCACTTTAGCCACGTACTCGTCGCCTCCGAAGCTTACGAGCTGCGTGTAAATAAGGGTGTTCTTAATGTCTTTATGCCCCAGCAGGCGCATCACATGCAGAATATCCTTTGTTTCAGAGTATTCCATCGTGGCTTTCCAGTGGCGGAAAGTGTGGAAGCTTATCTGCCTTATTCTCGGATTCTTCAGCTTCTCAGACACTCTCTTTCTAGCCTTATAAAATAGCCTCTCTTGGCTCTTAAGCGACTTCGGAAAAACCCCTTCGTCCACGGAGTCTTTTTGAAGGCTTCTCAGCATATTCATTAGCTTCTCTGAAACCCTGAAGATTCTAGGCTCGCTCCCCTTTTCAGGCGTCACCCTTACCGCGTTATTAGCGAAGTCCACGTCAACCCATTTCAGCCTCCAAGCCTCACCTATTCTCATACCGGTCTCTTTTAGCAGCTGGAGTAAGGTTGCTGTTTTAGGCCCGCAGCCAGCGATCAACTGGTCGATCTCGCTCTCTAAAGGTATGAAAGGCAGCTTTCTAACCCTCTTATATTTAGGTGGATCCCATTTTCCGCCGAAAACCTTTAGGAAGCTGCTGTATGCCTCCACAGCAAGCTCCTTTCTGCCAGCACTCCACTTCTCTTTGGCAATAACTTCTTTAACAGATTCGGGATCATAAAGATTTGCACCCAATTTTACAAGTCTTTTTAAGAGTTTTACGCGCCCACGTATTGTTTGCTCAGCATAGCCCTGTTTCTTAAGCGCCCAAGCGTACTCAAAGATCTTCGTCATAGTGTGAGGGCGAGTTGAGAGTTCAGACAGATCCCCTGTGGCTCCCGCAGCCCGGCTTTCCGCATCCGCATTCTCCTCCATTAGGGCGCGCACGGCCCCAGCCGAGTTTTTCGCAGGGTTTTTCCCAGCGCCTACTCGGCGATTAAAATTTAAGGCTGAACCGCTTTTTAAATCCTTGCCTCCAGCATTTTCGATGCGGCTCTCAGAGAATCTGTATCCGCATTTTCGGCACAGCCAACGCTGAACCGCTGACCCATCTGGCAATCGCCTTAATCCGTCTCTGAAAAGCCTTGTCCCGCCGCATTCTGGGCATTTTATGCTTTCCGGGCTTTCCGGGCTTTCCGGGCGGGATTTTGGGGGCTGCGGGTTAGCCCTGCTGCCGCCTTCAAGGGATCCATCTGGGTAAGGATCCCCATCGCTCTTTTCAGCCGATCCCATCCCGCCCTTACCCCTCCATTATCGCTTAGAATGCCCGGAACGCTCTTCCATGCGCATGCGCTTTCCCCCATCGATCCATTCTGCAACCCTTTTGACGAGCCATTTCAGGCTGTCCAGTGTGCTAAGCGAATCGGCTTGAAGCTCAATCGTGACTGGTGTGCCATCATACGTGAACGATAGTTTGATTTGGACGCTCAGACGCTCCTCCCTCTTGGGCTGGCTGACAGAGAGACGCACACGCCTAGGGGGTCCTCCCCCTAGGTTTTCCTACGCTTTGTGGAGTCCAGAAGGATCTCCACTGCGCCGTCCCTTCTGAATCGGACCTCTATCACTGCGCACTTCGGGTTCTCGCATGTGTAGCGCGCCTCCTTGAGCAGATCCATTCGGCGTCCGCACTGTGGGCAGAAGACTTCGCGCCGCCATCTTCTTCCCTCCTTAACCAGGCGGATCCACTGCTTATCTTGGGCGTTCATAGGTTTCCCTCCCAGTCCGCTAGGCATCTGTCGCATAGCCAGACAAGCCTGCCGCCTCGAACATAGCATTTGTTTGTTTCCACGCCGCAGACCTCGCATGTTCCTTCCCGCCCTCGTTTTTTACCCTCAGCAATTGTGATTTTATGTTCGGCGCCTTCAGGCTCTATTCCGAGGCGCGCTGCCAGATCCTCCACGCTCTCCCTGGTTAGGAAATACTGGATGCCGGAGCCAACCCGCCTCTTGTTCTGGAAGCCCAGCCTCTTCAGCGCCCGCCCAACCCACTCGGACGTCAACCACTTCTCCTCTCTGTCAAACATCTTCTCCATTTCCTCCCGGATTTCCCTCGTGTGGTAGTAGCCGCTGTCCGCGACGAGCTTCAGAAGCGTCTGGACCAGAACGTACTCGGCGGCTTCAGTCATGTTCTCAATTCGCCTTGCCTCAGCGTTTCTCTTCGCCAGCGCAAGCATTCTCTCGTAGAGCGGTGCAGGTAGTGAAGGTTGTGCTTGATGTGAACCATGCGTGAGAGAACCATCTGTTTTTACATTTTTTCGCTTGGCTGGGAGATGTGACTGTCGAAGAACCTGGCAAGCGTCAGAATCGGAAGCCAGAGCTCCCTCTCCCTCGCGCTGATTTTTTTCTCAGCCTCCTCTTTCACGCATGCTTCACAACGTTCATCTCCTTCACTACGTTCACTCATCTCCTTAAGTGTTTCCAGAACGTCCCGCCAGTGCTTAAGCGCGAAGACGTAAAGTTGATCCCGAATGTCCTGCCACACTGGGTTCTGAACGTTGGGTTCGCTGTCAAGTATCGCCCCGTTTCTGCCACGGCGCATTATGATGTTGATGCATCTGTCCTCAAGTGTGCTCTCCAATCCGGCGATGTTCGCCAGCGCCTTCGGGCAGTAAACCTCAAAGCTTTCAGGCGTGAGTTTCTCTGCAAAGTTCTTCTCGGTCCTCCAGACGTATGCTCCACGCTTATACCCGGCCAGAAGCAGGCTTCTCAGATCCTGCCTCCTCTCAGCGTTCGATAGGCTCTCGCTCTCGTCCATTAGGAGCGTGCATCTGCCAGACTGGATCAGCCGGAAGAGGGCCGCCGTGCTTATGTCCGTTGAGAATACGGCGTTGAAGCAGAGAAGCCTCAGAAGCGTAAGCGTCTTCGTCTTCCCAGACTGCTTGATCCCCCCGAAATACAGGTATGGGTAGGTGTCGAAAAGGGTGAAGAAGTATGTGCCGGCCGCCCAGAGCGAAACGAGATCATAGTGGTCTGGATCAGTGAACTCGATATATTTTGAAAGCTGATCCCTTATCGCAGCGTATAGCCCAGCCGGGTCAACGCTTGCTTCACCGCTCAGGTACGCCTTGACGCTCTTCAGGCTCCATCTGCCCTCGAATGAGCAGACGTTATATGCGATCCTCCAACGCCTCTTCGCAAGCTCATCCCTAACGCATGGTATCGCCTCGCCGCCGTCGGTGACTAGGAAA